>JAFGOO010000075.1 GCA_016926455.1 Methanosarcinaceae archaeon
TTCGTATGTTCTTAGTTTTTGTTGCATGTTTTCACGAATAAAACAAAACTAAGAACATCCTTATTACTTTTGACTGTCAAAGTTGGGTTATCCCTCTTTTTATAGAGACTGTTGGAAAAGTCGTTTAATATACCGTAAAATGTCATACTGTGTTATATGGAAAAATTACTTTTTTAGTATATAATCGATATCAAGAGATATATTTATATTTTTTATGAGAATTATCTGCGAATAATTTAATAAATATGTGATATAAATGTACTCTGTCTCAAACTCCAAACAAACGACAATCGTTTATGGGCGGGGATATTGACTTTGATAGTATCAAGAAGGGTTTATTATCTGGTTTTTTTTTCAGCAAATCTTGAAAATGCACCTCTTTAACTCATCTGAAATGGGCAACAAGCTGAAAAATCACATAGGCTCTTGGATGCTGTTTTTGACTATGCAGAGATTGATGCAGGTCTTATGGCACTATTCGAAGTATACAAAAGTTAAGCACGTGACCTGAATGTTAATCGGAAGAGGTTAATGGACCAGTGGAGGGCTTAACCGATCACCAATGCAGGTACTTTCATTGTTTGTGCATGTTATTCGAAGAATTTCATGTGCGTTTTTAAGAAAATAATCATCTAAACCTATTTATAAAATCAAATCATGATTCTCGGTGGTAATGAAAAACATAAAATCCGTAATACTTGCAGGCGGTTACGGCACCCGCCTATGGCCTTTAAGCAGGGAACTATACCCCAAACAGTTCTTGAAATATTCAGGTAGATCATTATTTCAGGAGACTATGTGTCGGTGTCTTAAAGTATCAGATATACATGATATATTTGTTGTTACCAGCGAAAAACAGAAGTTCTTTGTTTACGGCCAGATTGAAGAGCTTGGTCTAGACTTGCTAAAAGAAAATATCCTTCTCGAACCTGTGGGGAAAAATACCCTTCCTGCAATCAGTTTTGTAATGCGTGAAATTGAAAGGAGACATGGCGGTTCAACAGTCGGTATATTTTCCTCGGATCACATTCTAGATATCAATGCCATGGAAACCATAACAGGTGCAGAAAAGCTTGTAGACGATCATCTTGTGACATTTGGGATTGTACCTGAATCTCCCCATACTGGATATGGATATATTAGATTGGGACAAGTAGTGGGTGTAGGATATAAGGTATCCGAGTTCAAGGAAAAGCCAAATCTTGAAGATGCAAAAAGGTATATTGCAAAGGGATATCTCTGGAACAGCGGCATTTTCCTATTCAACACTGAATTGTTTTCAACCGAACTTCGAATACATGCGCCACAATTGTGGAAGGAGTTCTTTAATTCAGATAGGGGTATTAAGGATGTCTACCATGACATACCATCCATTTCTGTAGATTATGGTCTAATGGAAAAATCAAATAGAATCGCCGTTGTGAGACTGGATCATAGATGGATTGATCTTGGTAATTTCGATGCATTGTATGATGAAATTGACAAAGACGAGAAGGGGAATGTCATCTACGACTGTGACGATGTCCTAATTGATTCAACTAACAATCTGATATATTCAAAGGCTTGCAAGGTTGTGTCACTGATTGATGTACACGATATGGTTGTGGTAGATACCCCAGATGCCATGCTTGTCTGTCCACGAAAGAGCTGTCATAAAGTGAAAGATGTCGTGATTTCGCTAAAGGATATAAACGATGAACGCGCATACCTCCAGCAAACTGTTTATAGGCCGTGGGGTTTTTATACAATACTTGAAAGTTCAGAGAGGCACAAAATCAAAAAAATAATGGTTATGCCTGAAAGATCACTGAGTTTACAGATGCATTACCACCGTAGCGAACATTGGATTGTTGTTAAAGGTATGGCATATGTGCAGGTTAACGGTGTGAAAAAATCCCTGAAACAGGGTGAGAGTACTTTTATACGTTCTGGAGAGAAACACCGACTTTCGAATCCCTGCAAAATCCCGCTGGAGATTATAGAAGTGCAGTTTGGAGATTGTGTAAATGAGGATGACATTGTGAGATTTGATGATGAGTATGGGCGAGTTTGATATATTGTTATTTTCGGTGCATTGGTAGATTAGGAGCGATTAAGGGATAATCCCCTCGTTTTCAAAGGTTGGATACAGCCCTGCAGATTCTCTTAGAAAAATAAATATCCGTATGGATGTAATACATTTCTTGAGATCGGGGTTACCGTTTTTTCTTCTGGAGATATTTCCACATGAGAGGCTTCACACGATATACTGTATTCGTGAGTTCTAAGGCGGTGAGCATTTTATTCGCTGGGTTCTCCATAGGCTTTAAATCGAGAATTTCCGCACCTTCTGCGTTC
The DNA here is from genome assembly GCA_016926455.1 of Methanosarcinaceae archaeon. GTDB lineage: Archaea > Halobacteriota > Methanosarcinia > Methanosarcinales > Methanosarcinaceae > JAFGQV01. Next base: position 2,338 of record JAFGOO010000075.1, read on the forward strand.
CATTCCTACCTCAGCCAACTTTACATGTACTTATATAGAATGGTATTCTTTACAAGACCTAATGAGCTAACGTGTAACAATCTGATATATGGTTTGATATGATATAGTACAGACATTTGACGTAATTCAGCTACCGTTTAAAGAATGGTGGCATTTTTACTCAAAAGGTGATAAATTAATAAGTTCAGTAATTATGTTTGATTTAAATATCATTTTTTCGCGTATAATGGGCATTGAAGCCGTACGAAGACAAAGTATTGTATCACTAATCTGGAATATTGCTTTTACTTTTATCGGTTTTTTTAGTACGATATATTTCGCGCGTGCTGTGGGAGCAAGTGTATTAGGTGCATATTTCCTTTTCACTGCTTATTACGGCATAATTAGTATGGTTTCTGATGGGGGATTTGGTGGAGCTGCGATAAAGCGTATCAGTGAAGGGGAAGAGCCAGATACATATTTTAGTGCTTTTTTTTTGTTGCGCTCTTTGTTTGTGACTTTAGTCATCATTACTCTCATCATGCTTCGTAGCTATTTTGTTGATTTAGACAATGCTGGAGCATTCGACTGGCTTTTAGTGGCATTAGGAGTGTCACTTTTGTATGGAGCAGTAGGCCCCGGTGTTGCAGGCTGCGGGAAAATGGGAATACATACAACATGTGAATTTATTAATAAAATATCACGTATTCTTATTCAAGTAATTGCAGTTTTCTTTGGTTTCGACGTTGCAGGACTATTTGGTGGCTTTATCGCCGGGATGCTTATTGGTGCTATAATAGAATTACGTTTTTTTAATCTGAACTTTGTACGTTTTGGTTGGAGACACATTAAAAATTTATCGAGTTTTTCGTTCTGGTTGTTTTTGACTTCCAGTGGAATACTCTTATTTTCGAACGTAGACACCATTATGATAGGATACTATCTAAGTACTGAAGATATTGGTGTGTATCGTGTGGTTTTTCAATTTGCTGGGATATCAGCATTTACAACTTCCGCCCTTCGTGGAACTTTATGGCCCAGAGTTAGTCGCTGGGGGAAAATTGGAGATATCGGTTTAGTAGAAAGTTCACTTTCGAGGGCATTAACATACTCGCTAATATTAGCTGTGCCTGTATTGGTGGGTGGCATTTTGTTAGGAGACAAACTATTATATGTCTATGGTACACAATTTGTGGGTGGGTACGTGGTATTAATGATATTGTTGTTTGCACAAACTGTAGATATATTCAGAGTTTTTTTTACAACATATCTTAGTGCATTAGATCGCGTTAAGGATTCATTTAAAGCAACGATTACAGCAGCTTCTGCCAATATTTTGTTCAATGTTATGCTAATTCCATTGATAGGTATTGAAGGGGCAGCAATTGCAACTCTAGTGGCTATAACATTAAACGCTGTTTTGGCACAAAGGCTATTATTGCGGATGATAACGATAAAACTGGAGTACAATAGTCTACTTAATATTTTAAAAGCGTCGTGTTTGATGTCGATTTTTGTGATTGTTTATCGTTTTATGATACCGTTGTCAAATATATGGTTGACGTTAGTTCCTGTTGTTTTTGGGGGAGTTGTGTATGGAATTCTAATCTTAAAGTTCGATACAAAAATATCTGATGATTTTAAAGGAATTGTAACACAAATGAATTTGCCATGGCCGTCTTGGTTATAGTAGTTCACAAAAAGTTTTATGGATCCATTAATTCTAGATAATGTCTCATGTCTGTAAAATACTATTTTTAAAGAAGTAAGTTATTGTTTAGTTACAGGTGAACATTTTTTGTATATTTTTATGTCTATAAGTAAGCAGGGTTTATTCAAGTTCTATAGTTTACAAGATTACTATCGCATAGTATGGTGTACAAAATACCGTAAACATTTAATGACTGATGAAATAAAAGAAGGTCTTGAATATCAAAAAAAATATGTGAACTCACCACTGAATTTGATGCACCATGATTTAGGATCATTTGTGGTTAAGTGATTAATCGCGACAAATTACCTGTTTTTTGATTATTGACTGAAAATATAATTTCATATTAAGGGTATAACAACTATTAATATTTAGTGGAAAACCATTTGATTTTAGATGTTCAAAAAAGACATGCTACCAAGGGAAAAATTATCTTAACCGGATCACCAATGAATATTTATCTATTGGGAAGTAATGATACATAAGTAAATGTGAATTTAAAGTAAAATTGGAACACCTACTAAAGATTTTATCAAAATTCTATTGAATAGATCATAATAATTTAAAATAGAATAATATCCATGACAATGCTACTCATCCTTACCCTCATCGTAACCGCAATCCCCCTCTCAGTCTACCTTATCTACATCCTCGCAGCCATAAACTCTAAATCAAATTCGCTAAAACCGTTGCAACAACTGCCCCAGATAAGTATTGTGATCCCTGCTTACAATGAAGAATCTGTCATTGGCGACAGAATCAAAAACATTGTTGAAGTTTACCCCGTTGATCTGATTGAACTTGTCATAACCAATGATGCTTCAACCGATAACACTGCAAATATGGCGTCTCAGGTTATGAAGGATCTCGGAATCAAAGGTAAGATTCTAACCAATGAAAAACGATCAGGTGTGAACTTCACCGTCAACCACGGCGTAAGTAAGGCATCAAACGAAATTATCGTACTCACAGGCGCAGATGGTGAATTCGATAAAGATACAATCCCAAATTTGCTCGCAGTGTTATTGAGCAGTGATGATGTTGGTGCAGTGTCAGGTGATCTGATTCCGGTATATCAGAAAAAAGCAGTTAGTACTCGCTCAGAAGATGCATATCGTTCTATCTATGGTAAGATATGCGTATGGGAGAGCAATGTACATTCGACTTATTGTTTCAATGGTCCGGCTACTGCGCTCAAGAAAACCGCCCGTGCCAATGTCCATGTGACCAAAGGTGCAGATGACGCTAGTACTGCACTAGGAATAATTAAGAATGGCTATCGGTGTCTGTACGTACCAGATGCAAAATTTTATGAGTATATACCGGATAAATTAAAAGAACATAAAAGGCAAAAGATAAGACGTGCAACAAGATTGCTTGAAGCAACACTTGTTCACAAAGATTTGCTATCTTCAAAGTATGGTCGATTTGGGACAATTGTATACCCACTTCGAATACTGATGTTTTTTGTATGTCCATTTATGGTATTCGCGAGTATTGTCTTGTGGACTTATCTGCTTTCACAAATTAACATTCTATACGGAATCGCAGCGATTACGTCAGTAGTGTTATTGCTGCTTTTCGGAAACATAAAATCAAATATGATCTCATCGTTCTTATTATATCAAGGATATCTTTTGATTGGGCTTATTAACATGTTCAGGGATGTTCATCTCTGGGAACCTACAGAAAGGGTAAATATATAATGAATCATTATTGAATTAACATGAATTCAGGAACGACTGTACTAATAACATCTGCAGGTGTCTCTACTGCAGGTAATATTATCAGTGCACTCAAAAATCAAACTGAGAAGAGTATCAAAATAGTGGCAGTTGATATTAATCCGCTGGCAGCTGGACTGTATTTAAGCGACCGATATTATCTAGTTCCTAAATCAACAGATGAGGAATATATTCCAAAGATTTTGGATATATGTGATAAGGAAAAAGTTGACATAATATTACCGTTGCATTCTTCAGAGACTTTAATTTTCTCAAAGAATATCAATCAATTTAAGAATTTAGGGATTAAAATACAATTATCAAATGTAGAAACGGTTGAGATCTGTACAGATAAATACAAATTTTATAAATTCCTGATGGAAAATAACTTCTCGGCCCCTAAAACCTTTTTGCCAAATGACCTGAACGTAGTACTTGAATCCGTTGATATAGATTTTCCCTTATTTATAAAGCCAAGGGTTGGTAGTTCGAGTAAAAACACATTCAAAATAGACAACAAACAGCAACTTGATTTTTTTGTAGAAACCATTGAAGATCCGATCATTCAGGAATTTTTAAGTGGGCAAGAATACACAGTAGATCTCATTGCTGATGAAGAAAGTAATGTCGTTGCAGCAGTTCCAAGGGAAAGGCTAGAAGTTAAAGATGGAAAAGCGGTCAAATGTCGAACTATTAAAAATGATGATTTGTTCTTTAAAGTTGCAGATGTCGTAAAAAAAATTAAATTATCAGGACCTGCTAATATACAGTTTATTCGTTCCAATAACGGATTTAAAATAATTGAGATTAATCCAAGATTTGCTTCTGGAGGCCTGCCGCTTACCACCGCAGCGGGTGTGAATTTACCTTTGATTTTGATAAAAATGCTTTTGGGAGAGAAAATCGAAGACCAGCATTTTGTTGAAAATATGTATATGATTCGATATCTAACAGAAATGTTCCTGCAGGTAGATGATCAAAAAAAATATTCATTACTGGATCGATAACAATGCAACAGCTTTTAGATTCAATTAAAAGTTCAGACCTTGTTATATTTGATTTAGATGGTACAATAGTATATATGAATGTAGATTGGAGCAAAGTAAAAAAAGAATTGAGTGACCATTTTTACAATTCATACGGAATAAAGGAATCTTTCAACCCAATGCTTACTGCAATTGAAAAGATGATTGATAAATTTGGAATTGATACAAGGTTTGAAATATATAACATACTGAAAAAGCACGAATTAAATGCAATTGAAAATTCAACATTTAATGAGTATATAGTTACACTTATACGGAATATGCCTTTAGAAAAGAAACTTGCAATATTTTCTACAAATTTACATGAAACTATAGAATCCATACTAGAAAAGGTAGGATTACTTGTGCGTTTCGAATACATCGTGGGATTGGAAGATGTGAGGTATACGAAACCGAACCCAGAAGGAATAAACAATATACTTGACCATTTTAAGGTCAATAATTCAAAAGCTTTGTTTATTGCTGATAAATTTATTGATTTTGAAGTAGGGAAATCATGTAACATCAAAACATATGATGTTAAAAATTTATAGAGGATTTTGAATTCAACTCCCTCCGCAATATAATCTATTTATAAATGAATCACGAATAAAGTAGGAAAATCAAAAATATCTATAGTAATGGTAATAGTCCTATATAGTTAAAATAATCAGTGGAAGTAAAATTATATGCACCTAAAATTCAGCGAAATGTACGTCGATTCTAACATTAAGAAGGCAGTAGAACAGGTTCTGGAAAGTGGTCGATATATCAAAGGAGACAATCTGAGACAATTTGAGCGGGAATTTGCAGATTTCTGTGATGCAAAATACGCTGTTGGTGTAAGTTCCGGTACCTCTGCTATTCTACTATCGCTCATGGCACTCGGGATCAAAAAAGGGGACGAAGTAATCTTGCCGTCCCACACATTTATAGCAACTGCAAGTCCGGTAAAATTCCTCGGGGCAACACCCGTTTATGTGGATATAGATCCTGTTACATATACCATTGACCCTGAAAAGATAGAGTCTAAAATCACTGAAAATACTAAAGCGATAATTCCAGTACACCTCTATGGTCATCCTGCTAATATGGATCCGATAACAGAACTTGCAGAAAAAAATGCCATAATGGTTATCGAAGACTCATGTCAGGCACATGCTGCTGAGTACAGGGGCAAAAAAACAGGTTCCATGGGAGATATGGCAGTGTTCAGTTTCTTCCCATCCAAGAATATGACCGTTGCAGGCGATGGAGGCATCATCACAACCACCAACAAAGAACTGGCAGAAAAGGTTTCAATGCTCCGGGACCATGGCCGCAAGGGTAAATATATCCATGAAATGCTTGGCTTGAACTTACGCCTCAGTGAAATCCCTGCTGCTATAGGTCGTGAGCAATTAAAACACCTGAACGATTGGACCGTTCGGAGAAGGAACGCAGCCGAAAAATACAACAAGCTTCTCGAGGGGGTGGTCGAGACACCCACAGAAGCAGAGTGGGCAAAACACGTTTACCACCTGTATGTTATCCAGATTGAGGACCGTGATGGACTAGGGAGGTACCTGAATGAGCAGGGTATAAGTACAGGTATCCATTATCCAGTACCAGTGCACAGGCAGCCATGCATGGAAGCTGGCGAGATCTGTCTTCCAGTGACGGATGCATGTGTTGATAGGATCCTATCGCTGCCGATGCATCCGCAGTTAACCGATGAACAAATAGGATATGTGGCAGAAAAGATACAGGAGTGGGTCAAATGACGGGAATCGGAGTAATCGGTACAGGATACTGGGGCAAGAACCATGTCCGCACCTACAGCGAACTTGCAAATGAAGGAACTATAGATGATGTAAAGATATGTGACATCAACGAAAAACGCGCGCGTGAATTGGGGAATGCTTTCAACATTGACCACCTGACAGATTATAAAAAATTAATTCATGATCCAAAGATAGATGCAGTAAGCATTGTAACCCCTTCCTTAACTCACTACCAGCTTGCAAAGGAGTTCATGGAAGCTGGAAAGGATGTGCTGGTTGAAAAACCAATGACGATGGATTCAGGGGAAGCAGAAAAACTCGTCCAGATATCTAGAGACACTGGCCAGATACTTATGGTCGGTCATATTTTTAGACATCATCCAGCAGTGAAGGAACTGAAGCATAGGATTGAGATTGGAGAGTTTGGAACAATCCGCTTGATCTCTAGCAACCGTCTCTCGTTCGGTGCACCACGAAAGGATATGGGTGTGGTCTATGCTCTGGGTATCCATGAAGTGGACATGTTCTGCTATTTGATGGACCGGGAATACCCGGATAGCATTCTGGCAACTGTGGGCTATAGTATGCAGCCTGATATTGAAGATACAGCGATGATCACAATGGATTTTGCTGGTACAAAGGGTTATGCATTCGAAAGCTGGCTTATGCCTGCCTATGGGAAACAACGTGATTTGGTGGTGGTAGGCTCCGAAAAGACTGCAAAGATAGATTACCTGAAACCACAGGAACTCCAGATACTGGATATCCGAATTGCAGAGGAGGATTTTGACGGCAATACATCATTCCTTGTTGAGAACGAGGGTTCTTACATAGTTCCAATACCGTACGCTGAACCCTTAAAAGAGGAACTCCGACATTTCATTCACTGTGTTGAAAATAGAACAATTCCTATCTCGGATGGGACTATTGGTCTTCGAGCGGTGAGAATGGCAGAGGCGACACTGGAATCTGCAAGGAACTGGTCTGCAGTCATGTTCTGAAAAAAAGTAGGTTAATGGATTTAATCCATCTGATCTGCATGAACACGATAGGTATACTTATGCTATTCCATGCTTCAGATAATACTCGTTCGCACGCATTAGATCCTCGGGGGTTCCGACATCGATATGTATGCCGGCAATTTCTTTATACACGACCTTAGCTCCTTGGTCCACTAGCACCTTAATCGAATCCGTAAGCTGGTATTCTCCTTTGTGCCCGGGTTTGGTTTTCCGTATGGCATCGAATAAAACCGGCTCAAAAATGTATATACCTGCAATTCCAAGATTTGATGGAGCATTTTCAGGTTCAGGTTTTTCCACAAGGTCAACAACAAATATCCCGTCATTCCTTATTATTCCGTGGCGTGTCACATCAGTCACTTTCACAACACCGATTGTCACATCTGCATTATTCTCCTCATGAAACTTTTTGAGATTTCGCAGAACCGTATTCGGCGTAAAGAAGTTATCTCCCAGTACCACGGCAAAAGGGGAGCTGTTTATAATATGTTCTCCCGCAGCAACGGCGTTTGCAAGACCCAGACGCTCATCCTGGACAACATAGGTCAGATTTACTCCAAAA
>JAFGOO010000076.1 GCA_016926455.1 Methanosarcinaceae archaeon
ATAGAATGCTTGAGCGGAGTGCGGTGAAAGTCGCACGCTCCGTTCTTAGAAGAGGGAGAGCGAGTAATCGCTCTTTCTTATTCAACATATACTCATAGGATTCAAAAGATATGAGGACACTGCCAAAGGTCAGGCCATGGGATTGAAGGATTATTTTGTAAAGGTTGTTGTGGAAATGGATACTGAAAGGATTCTGGGAGCACATATAATTGGTCCACACGCATCGATCCTCATCCATGAGATCATACCTCTTATGTATACTTCAGATCAGAGTGCAGCTCCAATCAGAAATGGCATGACCATACATCCTGCACTAAGTGAAGTTGTTTCCTGGGCATTCAATTCACTGATGCCACCTGTACATTATCATCATATTCTTGAACACTTACAGTAAATATTATCTTATGTCGTGTTAATGGCAAAATATCCGGGTGGAGAAATATGAAAGCTATATCAGTCGTCCCGGGACATAAAAGTAGTGCCCAGATTATAGATGTGGATGTCCCTACAGTTACCGCCAACCATGTCCTTGTGAAGGTGAAACTGGTCGGACTTGACAGAACAGATTATGAAATCAACGAAGGTTTATACGGCGAAGTTCCTGAAAATGAAAAAATGCTGATCATCGGCCACGAATCTCTTGGAGAGGTTGTCGAGGTTGGGACAGAGGTGAAAGCCTTTAAACCTGGTGATATGGTTGTTTCTACTGTCAGGAGACCTGATGATTGTATCAATTGTCGGGCCGAGGAATATGATATGTGTCTTAATGGGGGTTACACCGAACGAGGAATTAAAGGAAGACACGGCTTTCTTTCAGAGTACTATGCAGAAGAAGAACAGTTTCTTGTAAAAGTCCCAGAGAAACTCGGAGACGTGGGGGTCCTTCTGGAGCCAACAAGCATTGCCGAAAAAGCGGTAAGAACAGCCTTTGCCGTACAAAAAAGAATGAGATGGGAGCCTATAACTGCCATGGTGACAGGTACGGGATTTCTTGGTCTTGTCACTGCAATAATTCTTAAGCTTCGGGGACTGGAAGTCATTTCTGTTGACAGGTCTGACAATGCGTATAAGGATAGGATATTCTCGCAATTGGGCATTCTCCACTTTAATACAAAACAAATTAACCTACATGAAATCCCGCATGAGATAGGCAGGCAAATCGACATAATAGTCGAAATGACCGGCAATTCAGGTGTTGCCATGCATGCAATAATGGTTGCAGGAACAAACGCGGTTATTGTACTGGCATCGATCACTGGTGGTGATAGGCGTATAGAGATTTGTGGCGACTGTTTTAATCAGGGTCTTGTGCTGGGTAACAAAACCATTGTGGGAATCGTCAATGCTCATAGGAGGGACTTTGAGCAGGGGATCGCCGACCTCCAGACCGCTGAAGCCCAATGGTCCGGTCTGCTCGAAAAACTTGTAACAGCCAGATATCCACCAGAAAATATCCATGAAGCTCTATCCTCACTATTTGAAAATATAAAAGTGGTAATTGAATTCTGAAGGTTCAAACAATCTATAAAAGATAATATGACTCGAAATATCGTTCTGGGTAATCAGTCTCTGCTGATCAATATAGACAAATGGTTCCAGGTGAGGGATATATATTATCCCTATGTTGGCCAGGAAAATCACCTTATCGGACATGCCCAGAAAATAGGTGTTTATGTTGATGGAAGGCTTTCATGGATCAACGAATCAAGGTGGGAAAGGTGGCCTGCTTACAAGAACGATACTCTGGTGACCGAGAATCTGGCAATAAACAAGGATATTGGAATTGAGTTGACCCTAGAGGAAAATGTCGACTGTAATGAAAACATATTCATCAGAAAGATAACTGTAAGAAATACAAGGAAAAATGAAAAAGAAATCCGCCTGTTCTTTAACCACGACTTCCATCTTTATGGCGATGGGATCGGGGACACTGCCGTTTACCAGATGGATCACAATGTGATAATACATTACAAGAGAGCCAGGTATTTTCTGATTGGCATACTGAAGTCAAATAATAAAGAGATGATAACCAGCGACATCGATGACTATGCCATCGGCCAGGCAGAAATTAAGAATTACGAAGGAACATTTAGAGATGCTGAAGACGGGGTTCTATCAAAAAATCCAGTTGCACAGGGTTCTGTAGATTCAACTGTTGGCGTCTACCTCAATATCCCGGGCAACTCTTCTAGGGTTGCCTACTACTACATGACCGCAGGAAAGGACTTCAATGAGGTATATGTGCTGAATGATTGGATCATGGATACTGGACCTGACAATCTGTTAAAGAATACAGAGGTGTCCCAGAGTTCATGGGTCAACCAGACAACCGTCGACCTGTCTGATCTTGATCCACGACTCAGGAAACTCTACAAGAGATCATTGTTGATAATAAAAACCCAGACTGACAGGGGTGGTGCCATCATAGCAGCAAATGACTCAGATAACCTGCAGTTCAATAGGGATACCTACAGTTATATGTGGCCCAGGGATGGAGCTCTTGTTGCCATTGCCATGATAAAGGCAGGATTTGCAGATTTTACGAAACCATTTTTCACATTCTGCAGGGATGTTCTGTGGTGGACAGGGTGCATGCTCCACAAGTACAATCCTGATAAGACCCTTGGAAGCAGCTGGCATCCCTGGGTGAACTATGGCAGACCCTCCTTACCCATTCAGGAAGATGAGACCGGACTGGTGATCTATGCATTATGGGAATATTATCAGGCAACTAATGATCTTGAATTTATTAAGGAACTCTATGAGCCGCTAGTAAAGAAGGCAGTGTTTTTCATGGATGACTATCGTTACCCTAATGACCTTCCTATGGAAAGCTACGACCTGTGGGAGGAGAGAAGAGGTGTCTTTACTTTTACATCCTCAGCAGTCTATGCGGGGCTAATTTCAGCAGAAAAGATTGGATTTTTACTAAATGATCCGGTGATTTGCCATATCTGCCATAATAGATATGAGAATCTCAAAAGTTCAATAATAGATGAGCTCTTAGACAGTGAAAAAGGGGTATTTTTTAGGGGGATACAGTATGAGGAAGGGGATATTGGCCGAAAAATAATTGACAGGACAGTTGACAGCAGTGTATATGGCATATTCGAGTTTAATGTACTCCCAGCTGATGACCCACGAGTGGTCAGGACAATGAGAAATGTTGAAGAGCAGCTCTGGGTTCAGGGGAAAGGTGGTTTAGCAAGATATGAGAACGATAACTATCATCGAATTACAACTGAAGCTCCGGGCAATCCATGGATAATATGCACACTCTGGCTCGCTAAGTGGTATATTGCAATAGCAAAGGGAATTGGGGATCTTAAAAAAGCACTTGAACTGATCAACTGGGTTGCTGACCATTCCCTGAAAACAGGGATAATGCCAGAGCAAGTTCATCCCTTCACCGGAGAATCGTTATCTGTGGCTCCTCTGAGTTGGAGCCATGCAGAGTTTGTGGACACAATCACAAGATACGTGGAAAAAAGAGTGAACTTGAGCGATCAAGGAATTTGATAACTGGTTAATCTGAATCAGTTATTCATTAGAATTTTATTAAAATTTCAAAAATTGTGATAGTAAATATTCATATGGGAAATTGTGGGAGGTGAATAAATGAAGACAGAATCTAAGAAGAAAGGTGAATACGAATGTAAAATGTGTAATATGACCTTTTCCTCGAAAGAAGAGTTCGATAAGCACAAGTCTAAAAAGCATAAAAAGTAAATATTATATTTGTAGACCAGTAAAATTTTTTGGTGTTGAAGTTGCTCTGGGTGGAACATAACTTTATTCTGAGGCTGAATGTTCCATATTTTCATTTTTAAGAACCAATTGGTTTAATCTTTCAATCAGATTAATCATTAGAAAATAAATAAGAAATTCAGTTTCACAAGATGTTTTTAATTACAAATATGAAAAAGAAAATCAATAAAGTACAATTTATTATCGGAATTATTTTAGCATTAATTGGTGCTATATTTATGGTTTTTGATGTTCTTCCTTTACCAGCAAGAATAACAATAGGAATTGTAGGACTAATTTTAATTGCAACTTCTCCGTTCAAGCTGCTAAAATAATTATCTAAGTTGTGATGCAATAATGTCGTTTTCTTCGCTCCCTCGTGTTGAGCAAGGAAGAAATGGCATGTTAGGTACTGCAGGAGTTCCAACGAATGGCATGACAGTGCAGGAACTGTGTATAGTTCTCAAGCGGTATTTTGGTGAAATAACTGCTGCACCTCGATTCAACTTCTTAAAATTGAGATGTATTTGTAATGTTCAGAAAATAATCATTTTTATTTTATTGTATCTATTCAACTAGGTCTGTCAAATGTTATTAGTGGACCGGTCGGGAATTGAACCCGAGGCCTCTACCAATCTGGATGCCCCGCAGATGTTTGCGACACAATTGCCAAGGTAGCGATCTTCCCCTGATCTACCGGCCCATTATTTTTGGACATACTC
>JAFGOO010000077.1 GCA_016926455.1 Methanosarcinaceae archaeon
TAGATTTTTTAGCCATGAGACGGGCCAAATTTATGCTATTTATAGCTACCGTCTCTCCAAAAAAACGTAACGAGGTTACTGAAAAAAGAATAGGTTTTTAAGTCAAAATTCTAATTTGATGGCCTCATCTAATAAGATGAAATTCCAAATCATAAGGGCTATGATTTACGAAAATCAGTATTTGAATCTTTTTAATATTATGGGAATAAGTCAAAAACCGAAAGTATTTAGAGACTGTCGGAAAAGTACCTAAAAAACACTTAAATTAAAACATTCAGAATTATTGTTTAAATTAAATCACTATGCTACCCCCCACATCAACTTTAGGACTTAAAGCTGAAATAGCCAAAAACAGGCATTTTCCGACAGTCTCTTTAAATATAATTGCTTTTAATCTTTTTTCTTATTTTCACAATTACGAATAACGGGGTGCAGGGGTAGAGAAAGCCCATGTTTTTTAGACATGGGATTAATAGTATCCCGCCTTTTAGTTGACACTAAAAATGAGTAAAATGTTCTTAATCAAATGAAACAATATACTTAATTTTGCTTAAGACATACAAGTTCCGTATATCCCCTAACAAAATTCAGGAAAAAAGATGAAGCGGAGCTTGGAGTTATGCAAGCAGGTGTATAACCGGACACTTGCAGAACGAAAGCAAGCGTATGAAGAATCAGGAAAAACGTTATCTAAATACACACTAAACAAACGACTTTCACAACGGAAGACATAAAATCCCGAATACAAAGAAGTGTTCTCTTAAATTCTTTAGGATTTGAATATTAAAGGGATGCTCAAAAATCATTGTCTTGCAAAGAGTATACAAGATGCTGCCTGGAACAAATTGATCACTTCAACAAAGTACAAGGCTTAAAGTGCTGGTACTAGTGTTGTATTGGTTAATCCAGCAAATACTTCTAAAATGTGCTCAAGATGTGGTTTGCTCGTTGAAAAGACATTGTCAGACAGAACACATGAATGTAATAACTGTGGTCTTGTTATGGACCGGGACTACAATGCCGCTATCAACATTCTCAGATTGGGATTGCAATCTGTCGGTATTAAATCCGTAGAAGTCCAAGAATTTTAATCGTGGGAGCAGTCACGTACCAAACCTTTTTAAAACAAAAATGTGTCTTTATTTTAGACCGGTTTGAAACTGATTAAAAAGATTTTTGGAAAAAAAGAGGAAGTACCGCCTCTGACATCATTGAAGTTTGATGAACTCTTAGTCTGGATAGAAACTGAGTCTGAAAAGACGTTTAGCAAACTGCAACCCTCTATCAGCCATAAATATGAAGAAATAGAAACTGTCCTTAAAAGCCTCAGCTCAAGCAAAGGACAGCTTCAGGATGCTGTGCCAGTTGAAGCCGCGTATAAAAGAATTGAAAAGGCTGGTGCCTCAAATCGGGAAAACGTTATCAAGAATCTGAACATCATACTTGATAAAACAAATATCCCGGACAATGCTACACCAACAAGTGCCTCCGAATTCTATCTGGATGCCAAGTCCACCTTTAAGACATGCATTGAAAACACCATTCGAAGCCAGCAATATGTCAAAGTACTTTATCCCGAGGAATACCAGCTTGTTATGGGTGAGCTAACCCACCTAAACACATTACTTGATGAACTTATCGCTCCTGTTAATGAGATTAAGGATAGGTTAAATGCATATGAGAGACTGCCTGAGAAAATTGAAACCATAAAACAGGTCCGGCAACAGATCAAAGAGAAAGAAAACGAAATTCTTGGCCTTGAGAAAAAATACGATTCATTGAAACATGAATTGCAGACTGCTGAATCAAAACTTGCGGGGCTTCAAAATAGCAAGGAGCTAATAAAAGCACAGGAACTAGAAAAACAGGCTAAAGCCCTCAAAGACCAGCTATCAAATATTGATTTTAATCTCAAAGGATTATTCACCCCCCTCTCCAAAGCCATATTGAGAATGGAGAAACAGGATGAAAGCGGAAGGCATCTACTTAGCCCTGAGAGCCGGAACATCCTTAAATTACTAAAAGAAGACCCGATTTCAGTTCTGGGAACAGACATCATTCCGTTTCTTATTGATATAAGGAAAAGGGTTGAAGATGAGACTCTTGGCCTTAAAGAGCAAAAAAAGAACAAGACCCTTGAACAGATCGACAGACTGGCAGGTACTGATGTTCTTCTCACACTCAATGAAAAGAAAAGATTATTTTCCTTGGAACTTGACCGGACACTGGAAGAACTAAACAGACTTACGGTATACACAGAAAAGACAATACTTGAAAAACAGGTATTCGAATATAGGAGCATGGTCGATTCCACAGAACAGGATTTGGAACTTGAAAGAAAATACTTGGTAAGGTTAAAAGAAGAAACTGAAAAGTCAATGACAGAACTAAATTCCAATCTCAGAAATGTTTTTGGTGATAATATCGAAGTTAGCTTTTAATAACTCTTAACGACAATCGACTTTATCTTAAGTACCAAAATAAAACATTTTTAAAATCAAAAGGTCAATTTCACCAAGTATATAAATAGTACTTCTCTCTACTAATTATTCCAGAACTGGCTTCAAAACAAATAAAATTTACAGACTGCCTGTTAACGATGGTTTAGAAAATACAATATAAACTAACAATTGGATTGAAATGATATTATGACTCAACCACCACGGCTTATTGCATGGGAATTTACAGCAGGTTGCAACCTATCCTGCGTTCACTGCAGGGGTTCCTCAACATCAGATGTATCACCAGATGAACTTACAACAGACGAGGCAAAGCATTTTATTGATGAGATAATTGAGATGGGAAAACCAATAATCATCTTAAGTGGCGGTGAACCCCTTGTTCGAAAGGACGTCTACGAAATTGCACGCTATGGCACAGACGCAGGACTTAGGGTAGTGCTGGCAACCAACGGTACTTTGGTTACACCCAATGTTGCAGCAAAGCTGAAGGATGCAGGAATCCAGCGGATAAGTGTCAGCATCGATGGCTCGTCCGCAAGTACACATGATGATTTTCGAGGGGTGCCCGGCGCCTTTGAAGGGGCAATTCGAGGTATTGACGCTATCAAAAAGGCAGGCATAGGATTTCAGATAAACACTACAATAACAAAAAGGAACATTGACGAGATTCCTAAAATACTCGAATTTGCAACCGAGATCGGGGCAGAAGCACTCCACATCTTCCTTCTGGTTCCAACAGGGAGGGGGAAAGATATCGAAAACGAAGAGATACCACCCGTTGAATATGAGAGGGTGCTGAACTGGTTCTATGACCAGCAGAAGACCACAAAGATACAGTTAAAGGCAACATGCGCTCCACATTATTTCAGGATTATGCGCCAGCGTGCAAAAGAAGAAGGAATAACGATCTCTTCCAAGACTCATGGATATGAGGCAATGACCAGAGGATGCCTTGGTGGAACTGGATTTTGTTTTGTATCAAGTATAGGTGAGATATATCCATGTGGCTACCTGCCTATACTGGCTGGGAATATCAAAGAGCAGTCCTTTAGGGACATCTGGGAAAACTCAAAGGTGTTCAATGATCTTCGAGACCTCAACAAATTGAAGGGCAAGTGCGGAGAGTGTGAATACAAGAAGGTATGCGGTGGTTGTCGTGCACGTGCATACGCCAAAACTGGCGATTATCTTGCCGAAGAACCGTATTGCATATACACACCACGAAAAAACAGGAGTGAAAATGATTCAGCTCGATGAAACCGATAAGCTAATCCTAAACACTATACAGTTGGACTTTCCGCTTGAATTACATCCATTTGAAAAACTGGCTGAGCAACTCAATATCCCTGAGATTGAGGTGTTACAGCGTCTTGAACGCCTCACAGAAGAAGGTGCATTAAGGCGTATTGGTCCTATCATCAATACAAAGGAAACAGGTGGTACAAGTACTCTTGTTGCTGTGAAGGCTTCGTTGGAGCGGATTGACGAGGTTGCGGATTGCATCAATAGTTATCCAGAAGTATCCCATAACTATCTGCGTCCTGCAGAATACAACATCTGGTTTACGGTATCTGCTGCAAATGAAGAGCGACTGGAACAGATTCTTGAAGAGATAAAATTCAGGACAGGATGTTCATTGATCAGCTTGCCTACCAGACGTCTGTTTAAAATAGGTGTGAAATTCAATATCAGGTGAACTAATGGATGAGATAGACAAACAGATTATCAAATTGACACAGGATGGTATTTCCCTTGTCCATGCACCCTTTGCAGAGATTGCCGCAAAACTCGGTTTGAGTGAAGAGGATGTCATCAATAGGCTTATAATAATGTATAAAGAGGGCGTAATCAGAAGATTCGGGGCATCAATTGGCCACAGAGCTATCGGAATTACAGCCAACGCCATGTGCACCTGGAACGTGCCGGATGACAGGGTCGAAGAGGTAGGGGCGATAATGTCCGGCTTTCCCGAAGTCACACACTGTTATGAACGTCCGCGTTATCCGGACTGGCCATACAACTTGTTCACAATGGTGCATTCGTATACAAAAGAAGATTGCATAAATGTGGCAAAGCAAGTATCAAAAGCAACCAATATTACTGATTATAGGCTGCTCTTCAGTGAGCGCGAATTCAAAAAGACAGGCGTAAGGTTATGAATTTAGGGTTCATATGCTGCATAAAATGATCTCAAGGGTATGCAAAAATGAGCAGTGATAGGAATTTCCTCCCATTGATGATCGATTTCAGCGGGAGAAAGGTCATGATCTTTGGAGGCGGATCGGTAGGAGAGCGTAAAGCAGGA
>JAFGOO010000078.1 GCA_016926455.1 Methanosarcinaceae archaeon
CGGCTAAAATCGGTGCTAAAAAGAAATACATCGGAAAACGAGCATACGTGATAATCATCAAAGACTAATAAATTATGCAACACAGCATATTCGTATCACATCCCAGAAAGGGAATACAAATCAATATGTACAAAACTTTAAATCATATCAGGTGTGTAGTACCGCATGTTTCATTATCGGGACCATTTCCCGTCGGAATGTGGCTTTTTAATAGAGCTGAACCATGAAACTTAAGATGAAACAAAGGTGAAATAAATTGTCAAAATCATTTTACGGATATATTAGAGACGCTTGGAAAAAACCTGACACCACTTATGTACAAGGCCTTAGATGGGAAAGACTTCAAGAATGGAGAAAAGAAGGATCAGTGGTGAGAACTAGACGACCTACACGTATTGATCGCGCACGATCACTTGGATACAAGGCAAAACAGGGAATAATTATAGTTCGCGTAAAGGTTCGACGTGGCGGTTTGCGGAAATCGAGATATGTACGTGGAAGACGTACTCAGCACATGGGTAAGAACAAGATCACAGCCGGTAAGAGCATTCAAAGAATTGCTGAGGAACGTGCCGGTCGAAAGTATCCGAATATGGAAGTTCTGAATTCCTACTGGGTGGGTGAAGATGGAAAATTGAAGTGGTACGAAGTAATTCTTGTGGATCCAAACCATCCTGTGATCAAAAGTGACAACAACCTCAAATGGATCTGCAGCAACAAACACAAGGGACGTGTATACCGCGGTAAGACCAGCGCAGGTAGGAAAGGCCGGGGTATGGGGAAACGTGGCAAAGGTACCGAGAAAACTAGACCAAGCATAAGATCTCACCAGAGTAGAGGAAAGTGATTCATTACATTACACTGCGTGTCAGTGCACACTCAACTGAGGATAAGTCCAGAGTCAAAGATGCTCTGGACTTTTTTTTATTAAATTCTATCAAGAAAAGCGGAAATTCCAATAAAAACAGCGTGGTTGATACAATAACTGTTCAGGGACATTATACGAATCCCATAACGATATTCAGTACGCAGATAACACGCAAATCGGACTGTCTTGCATTTGTCAGGTTTGTGCGGGACAACATGCACCCGAATGATCTGAATAAACTTCGCACGGAAATTTTCGAAAGACTTGATTCTAATCAGGTTTTTCATATCAGGTTTGACAAACAGGCAGCTTATTTGAATGAAGTAAAACTGTCATCATCCTCAGATTCGATAGTTTCCAAGATGAAGATTGCAACTTATCCTCGGAATCGGGAGAAGGCTGGCAGTATTTTGGAGGGGTTATTTGGGTAAACCAAAGTTCTACGACCTGAATGTTCATTCAAAACCAGATGGTGAAAGTACAATTGAGGAACTAACTGCACTTGCTAAACATTTTGGTTACAGTGGGCTTGCAATTACTAACCATTCAAATACCGGTGTTCCTTCTATGGCATCTAGGACAGAAGATTT
Organism: Methanosarcinaceae archaeon; assembly: GCA_016926455.1. Lineage (GTDB taxonomy): Archaea > Halobacteriota > Methanosarcinia > Methanosarcinales > Methanosarcinaceae > JAFGQV01. The sequence goes on from JAFGOO010000078.1 coordinate 1,459, forward strand.
CGAGATATTCAGCGGTATTGAGATCATGGCCACCAGTCCTTCAAAGCTCCATGGTCTTATTGGGAAATATCGTAAAAATGTTGATGTGCTGATAGTACATGGCGGAAATGAGAACATAAACCGTGCAGCAGTCGAAAGTCCTAATGTGGATGTTTTATCACATCCGCAGATGGGTAGAAACAGCGGCTTGAATCACATCCTTGCAAAATCGGCAAGTGAGAACAATGTAGCCATTGAATTTAATCTGGACGCGATAATAAAAGGGCGCGGTGGTCGGAGGGCACAGACACTTTCCAACTTTCGGACAAACCTAAACATTGCGAGAAAGTATGACGTGCAAGTGCTACTTACCAGCAATGCATCATCATATTTTGACCTACGCGCACCAAGAGAAATGATAGCTCTTGCTGGGCTATTTGGTATGGATAAAGATGAGGCAGTTTCTGCACTCAGTTTGACCGCGGAAGGAATCATAGAAAGGAAGCGTTCAAAGCTTGGTTTTATCCGAGAAGGGGTGGAGGTAATACGAGAAGACGTATTGAAGGACGTAGGTGATGGTTTATGAAAATACTCCCGCCTACAATGCGTCAGCGAAAACGATACCTTGCATTTGAATTAATCTCAAAGGAGAGGATTAGCAGGGATGAGTTGATACGTGAATTGTTCTCTTCCATGGGATCACTTTTAGGAGACGTGGGTTCAAGTGAATGTGGTTTGAGATTACTCACATTTGAAGATTCAAAAGGTATAATACAGTGTGCGCACACAAGAACTGAACAGACACGTGCTTCGATTGCCACAATTACAGATATAAGTGGCAGAAAAGTTGTGATTAATGTTTTCGGAATATCGGGCACAGTTGCCACTGCAACTGATAAGTATCTTAAAGGCGTTAAGGTATTTAACCTTGAGGAACAATCACATATAAATTGATAAAACGTTATTATAAGATATTGTCACAGTCACATATATAAAAATCAATAGGAGATGATTAGAGCATGCAAATGGCACCGCAAATGGGATATGATAGAGCAATTACTGTTTTCAGCCCAGATGGACGGCTCTTTCAGGTTGAATATGCAAGAGAGGCAGTCAAAAGGGGTACAACAGCAGTGGGAGTAAAAGTAAAGGACGGGGTAGTTTTACTTGTAGACAAGAGAATCACAAGCAGATTGATTGAAGCCGAATCTATCGAGAAAATATTCCAGATTGATGACCATATTGGTGTTGCTACTTCCGGGCTTGTTGCAGATGCACGTGCACTTGTTGACAGGGCAAGGGTTGAAGCACAGATAAACAAAGTGTCATATGATGAGCCTATCGGAGTTGAAGCTATAGCAAAAAAGATCTGCGACCATAAACAGACATATACACAGTATGGCGGAGTTCGCCCATACGGTACTGCCCTGTTAATTGCCGGTGTTGATGATAGTAAGCCAAGACTGTTTGAAACCGATCCCAGTGGAGCACTTTTGGAATACCAGGCAACAGCCATCGGAGCAGGCAGAAATGCAGTTATGGAAGTATTTGAGGAAAACTATAAAGATGATATGGATATGAATGCTGCTATAATGCTTGGTATGGAGGCACTTTATAATTCAATCGAAGGAAAATTCGATGCAGCTACCCTTGAAGCCGGCACAATTAGACTTGAGGATCGGCAGTTCCGAAAACTTTCATCGAAGGAAGTGCAATCATTTGTTAATCAGGTTCTTGAAAAGCATAAGAAAGAGGAATCTGATAAAGAGCAATTTGATGAAGAGACATCTGAGTAATTTAAAAATGAATCTCTAAGATTTTTTGAATAAAAAGAAGGTGCTTAAGATGGTGTCTCTTGACGAAGCTGTAACTGCAAGGCTAAAAAAAGGCAGCAAACATTTTGAAGTACTGGTTGATCCAGATGGTGCCTTGGCGCTTAAAAGAGGCGATGATGTGATAATTGAAGATATCCTTGCGGTTGAATCCATATTTGAGGATGCAGCTCGAGGTGAACATGCAGCAGAATCAAGTCTTACCAATGTATTTAATACGACCAATGTGCATGAGATTGCAAGACACATAATACTTCACGGTGAACTCCAGATTACAAAGGAGCAAAGACAGCGTATATTGGAAGAAAAAACAAAACGAATTGTAACCACCATTGCACAGAATGCAATCAACCCACAGACCAAAACACCTCATCCACCAGCGCGGATTCAAAAAGCAATGGAAGAAGCAAAAGTTCACATCGACCTGACGAAAAGTGTGGATGAGCAGGTTAATATCGTGATGAAGGCAATTCGCCCCATCATACCTATTCGTTTTGAAGAAGTGAACATTGCAGTTAAGATTCCTGCCGAATATTCACAAAAATCATACGGTGATATTGCAAAGTTCGGCACACTGCTTAAGCAGGAATGGCAAAATGATGGGGCATGGATAGCTGTGATCAGGATGCCAGCTGGGATTCAGAATGATTTTTATGGTCTCATCAATCGTTTAACGAAAGGTGATGCCGAGACTAAATTACTATAAGAGGTTACTGCATGGGACGAAAAATAGTCATCCCGGGTCAATTTTTATCGGATGATGAAAAATATGCCGGGATGGGAACTTATGTTAAAGACGGAAAAGTATATTCTCTGTTATACGGGATATTAAATGATAAAAATAAACTTACTGTAGTTCCGTTTTCTGGAAAATACATCCCTTCCCGTAGGGATTTGATTATCGGGACTGTTATACAAATTACTCCTTCAAACTGGATATTTGAAATATGTTCGCCCTACGATGGATTACTTCATGTATCTGAATATCCAAGACGTATTGAATCATCTAAAATGCAGAGCATAATGGATGTTGGAGATTCTGCGATTCTCCGCATAAAGGATGTAAATATATTTATGAAGGTTGAACTCACTCTCCGCGAGCGAGGTCTGGGGCCAATTAAAAATGGTCGTATAATTGAAATCATGCCGACGAAAGTACCACGTGTGATTGGTCACAGTGGTTCAATGATCTCAATGCTTACGAAAGAGACAAATTGTGAGATCTTTATTGGACAGAATGGAAGAATATGGATCAAAGGTAGGGATCGTGACATGGATGATCTGGCTAAGGCTATTGACCTAATCGTGCGTGAATCACACCTTCCGGGATTAACCGACAGGGTCTTCCAGTTTTTAAAAAACAAAAGAGATGTTGAAAGAGGGTTAAAACCAGATGAATCATTAGAAGATGAACTGGATGTCCAAACTATTGATAAGAATGGAGAAATACCTGATGAAACATCCCGAAAGATTGATATGTTGTTAGATTCGGCGGATGAATAATTTTCAGGTATGTTCTTTTTATTGAGTTGAAGGGAAAGAACGAGAGTAAATTGGAGATTTAATTATGAGCAATAAACCAGAGAA
>JAFGOO010000079.1 GCA_016926455.1 Methanosarcinaceae archaeon
GGGAAAGGCTTGTGGACTTGTGAACGATGGTTCAAAGAACAAAGCAAGAAGCTCCATGCGTAAGCGTGGAGTAGTTCACTTGAAAAGAAGACCGGTATCCGATCTACATAACAACTGAAAGAATTTCAAATTCTTATGTATGATATTGCTGTTCAGTATCAGATGATTGGATGCTTGAGGGTTGTACATAGTTGAAGTGATTGTTCTGCACATTGTTGACCATTCATAGATTGAAGAACTTTGTATTTCAATCGAATATCAAGAAGTTTGCTTTATATAAGCAGAACTTAATTGTTATTTGACACCTTCGGAACGAGGGGATGAGCCTGCGAACTTGTGAACAATGGTTCAAAGAATGAAGCAGGAAGCCACCCTATTTATAGGGTAGTAGTTCACATTTTGACTATTGGAGAAAATAAAATGAAAGATAAAATTAAGGTTGGAATAATTATTTGCAACCGCTACAGCGTATGTGCTGGAGGTAAATGCCTCAAAGCTCTACACAATAGAGAAGGTGCATTCAGTATTTATGGGGAGGATGAGGTGGAATTGGTTGGGATTACCAGTTGCGGTGGTTGCCCGGGTGGGAACATCGAATATGCCCCAGAGGAAATGAAGAAAAACGGTGCACAGGTCATTCACCTTGCAACAGGTCTGGTTGTGGGATATCCTCCTTGTCCCAGAATAAACTATTTCCGTAATTTCATCAAAGAAAGATACGGAATGGTTGTGGTTATTGGAACGCATCCCATCCCCCAGAAATACCTAAATGTTCACAATAAGCTGGGAACATGGGATTCTCCAATATGGAAAGAGATCATTCAACCAACTTTATCCGATGAAAAAACCCGTTTGTCTTATGACTGAACCTGCAACAGAGTTTGATGACGAGAAAGTCATGTATTAATATGGCCAGTCTCTCCAAAAAGACCTTATATTATTTGTATAACTATAGTGGCCTATGCGACATTTTTTAATCATAGGTCATAAAGCGGTAACATCTGACGATTTCCCACTTAATGACATGCCGGGTTCTGCCGGACGAATGGACATACTTTGCAGGTGCGTAAACAATGCGCTTTTCCTGTCTCATGGCATGCGTCGGGATGTGCAGGTGCATCTCCTGTTACTTGGTGAACCTGACCCTGGAAAGGTCATACGCTTTGATGGTGAGAAATTGAGATACTTAAATCCAGATGAGAGGAGTAGCGGTTCGCTTATCAAAAAAGCACTTGCCAAGAATGCCATCGAAAAGGAGGTTCAATCAACGCCGGGTGTATGGATCCGGTGCAGTGAACTTGGAATTTTACTCGATGAATTAAAGAGTAAAGGTATACCTATAATATATCTCCGGGAGGATGGAGAAGACATCAGGGATGTTTTCACATCACTGGAGGATGCGGTGTTCATCATGGGTGACCACATGGGTATAACCGAAAACGAAGAAGAGATGATCCTGAACGTAGGTGCAAGGATCATATCAGTTGGACCGCTGTCCCTTCATTCCGATCATTGTATAGTACTTGTCAACAACGAACTGGACAGGACTACCACGAAGTAAACGGCTGTTGCGTTGACCAGAAAGCATTATATCCACTCAGGATATTTACTGAAAACAGTTCCATCAATATATTTTTAATTTATTGCGTTGACACAAAGTGATCAGATGAACATACTTGAAATTGCAAAAAAAATAATTTATGAAGGACCAATATGCGATCACTGTATGGGTCGACAATTTGCAAAATTGTCCACAGGTCTTACTAACGATGAACGCGGACGTGCAGTTAAACTAGCACTTGCTATGGAAGGTCACCGTCTATTAAAGGACGAGATGGATGACACTATTTTAAAAGAACTTGCACCAAGCAGCAGCTTTTCTAGGAAGGTACTACATATTGAGGGAGAGGATGAAAAATGCTGGGTATGTGGCGGTCTTTTTGGTAAACTTGATGACTTCTCCGAGCGTGCAATTTCAGCACTTGGAAGTATCGAATATTCAACTTTCCTTGTTGGCACGAAGATGAGCGGGCTTTTGAGTGAAAATGAAGAAATTATCTGGGCCGAATCCGGGGCAATCCACGCCGAACAGCTAAAATCTGAATTGAACCGCGAGGTTGGCAAGCTGATTGCAGCAAAGACACAGAAAGAAGTGGAATTCAAAAATCCTGATATCTTAGTAACACTGGATCTTACAAAAGAGGAAGTATCAATTCAAGTAAGATCTATCTATATTTTTGGAAGATACCGGAAATTGATCAGGGGGATTCCCCAAACAAGATGGCCTTGCCGCAGTTGCAGTGGCAAAGGATGTGAAAAATGCAATTTTACCGGCAAGCAGTATCCCGAGTCAGTGGATGAACTGATCCGCGATTCTGTTATAAAGGCTGCGCAGTGCGCCGATACAAAATTTCATGGTGCTGGAAGGGAAGATATAGATGCATTGATGCTCGGGAGTGGAAGGCCTTTTGTCGTTGAGGCAGTCAATCCTTTGCGGCGAAGCATCGACCTTAAGAAACTTGAGCAGGATATCAATGATTCTGCAGTCGGAAAGGTGGAGGTAAAAGAACTGACTTTTGTCTCAAGGGATGTAATCGAGACCTTGAAGACATCAAAGGCGGATAAAGTTTATAACCTTAAAGTTACATTCAAAGAGCCGATTCCAGAAGAAAGACTTAAA
>JAFGOO010000080.1 GCA_016926455.1 Methanosarcinaceae archaeon
CTCTTTTTCCTCTTTCCAGAAAAAACGTGGGTTAGATATGGAAGTTCCATCAGACATTGTTGCAAAACTGGATAATCCAACATCGATTCCAATTACCTTTTCAATCTCTTTTTTAGGATTTGGCTCTTCTTTTTCTTCTGATTCGGTTATTATCGAAACGAACCACTTGTCACATGCAGCGCGTCTTACTATTACTCTTTTTATTTTCCCCTCGGTCTTTCGATGCATTTTCACATAGACATCTCCGATTTTGGAAAGGTACAGATGACTGCCTTTTACTTGAAATCCCAGTTGAGGATACGTGAAACTATCGTACCATCCTTTACCTTTGAACCGTGGATATCCGGGTTTTTCTCCGTTCTTTACACGCCTGAAAAAGTGCTTGAAGGCAAGATCTACTCGTTCCTGCACTTCCTGAAGTGTTTGCGAGAACACTTCTTTGTATTCGGGATTATCTTTCTTCCATTGTGGAAGTAGTTTGTTCAGTGTGTATTTAGATAACGTTTTTCCTGATTTTTCATAAGCTTGCTTTCGTTCTGCAAGTGTCCGGTTATACACCTCTCTGCATAACTCCAAGCTCCGCTCCATCTTTTTTTCCTGGATTTTGTTAGGATATATACGGAACTTGTATGTCTTACGTATAATTGAGGATAATTTTCTGTTTGCTTAATAATGTTTTGCTCATTTCAACCAAAAGGCATGCGGAATAACAAGAAACATTCTAAATCATTCCGATACTCAGTGAACAGTTGGTCTTTCTATCAGCTACAAAAAATGATAGAATAGAAGTCTAAGTCGCCTAGAGTACCTATCGCTTATATCGACCCAAAATACACTTTCCAAACATGCAGTAGGTGCGGTAAACAATGGTATTTTCATAGTCTTTATTACAGGTTGTAGATTGAGAGATATGCAGCGCTCATAAGGGCCATCTTTGACTGCCTCTTGGAGGATATCATGATCACTAGAAATATCATTAACACCAAATTATTTTACACCCTTCTAAAGGGATAAATTCTTAAAGCGAAAGACTAATTTGGCGAGCCAAAGGTGGAATAATGGCAATAAGAGAAGATATCCATAAAGTACTTATCATAGGTTCCGGACCCATCGTTATCGGTCAGGCAGCAGAATTTGATTATTCCGGTACTCAGGCGTGCAAGGCACTGCGACAACTAGGTTATGAGGTCGTGCTGGTAAACTCTAACCCTGCCACCATTATGACTGATCCGGGAATGGCAGACGTGACCTATATTGAGCCGCTAAATATCGAAACACTCGAGAAGATCATAGATAAAGAGCGTCCTGACGCATTGCTTCCAAACCTTGGTGGCCAGAAAGGATTGAACCTTTCATCTGAGCTTTATAAAAAGGGAGTGCTCGAAAAATACGGTGTGAAAATCATAGGAGTGCAGGCAGATGCAATAGAAAGGGGTGAAGACCGAACAACGTTCAAGGAAACGATGATTAATCTTGGTCTAGAAGTGCCGCGAAGTGACGCCACGTTCAGTGTTGAAGGAGCAGAAAAGATAGCAAAGGATATCGGATATCCAGTTGTTATCCGTCCTGCCTATACAATGGGCGGTACAGGCGGTGGTTTCGTTTACAACGTTGATGAACTTCGCACCATTGCTGCGCGTGGTATCGCCGCAAGTTTGATAGGACAAATTCTTGTGGAGGAATCTGTCCTAGGCTGGGAGGAACTGGAACTAGAGGTTGTAAGAGACTCGGAAGGTAATAAAATCACCGTGTGCTTTATTGAGAACATCGACGCCATGGGCGTACACACCGGTGATAGCTTCTGTTCTGCACCAATGCTCACCATCACTAAAGAACTTCAGGAACGATTGCAGGAATACTCATACCGCATCGTCGATTCCATCGGTGTGATTGGCGGCACGAACATCCAATTCGCTCACAATCCGGAGACAGGACGCGTGGTGGTCATCGAAATCAATCCCCGTACATCCCGTTCATCCGCACTTGCCTCCAAGGCCACCGGATTCCCTATTGCTTTGGTATCTGCAAAACTTGCCGGTGGACTCCTGTTGCATGACATCCCCTACTGGCGCGATGGAACACTAGACAAATACTCGCCATCCGGTGAATATGTGGTCATAAAGTTTGCTCGCTGGGCGTTCGAAAAGTTCCCTGGCTCTATCGACAAGCTCGGTACCCAGATGCGTGCGGTTGGCGAGGCCATGAGTATCGGTAAGAATTATAAGGAAGCATTCCAGAAGGCAATCCGTTCCCTGGAGATTGGGCGTTATGGACTCGGATTTGCCAAGAATTTCAATGAACTTCCACTGGATGAATTACGCAAATTACTGAGAGAACCATCATCTGAGCGTCAGTTCATCATGTACGAAGCATTTCGAAAGGGAATGTCCATCGATGAAATGCACAGGATCACGCACATCAAATCTTGGTTCCTGCAACAAATGAAGGAACTTGTCGAACTCGAAGAAAAAATTCTCAAGTACAAGAACAGCAAACTGCCCGATGAACTACTCATCCAAGCAAAAAAAGACGGCTTCTCCGATCGATACCTCGGCAAGATACTCGATGTGCCAGAGAAAGAGATCCGTGAGCACCGTCTATTACTCGGTTTGCGGCAGGCATGGAATATAGTGCCAGTGAGTGGCGCCGATAACGCAGCTTATTACTACTCCACTTATAACTCACCAGACGAGGTATCTGTGTCGGATCGAAAGAAGATCCTGATACTTGGTGGCGGTCCGAACCGGATAGGTCAGGGTATCGAGTTTGATTATACCTGCGTGCACGCTGCGTTTACGCTCCGGGATCTGGGTTATGAGTCCATCATGGTAAACTGCAATCCTGAAACAGTTTCTACAGACTACGACACTTCCGACAAGCTATACTTCGAGCCGATTACCGTAGAGGACGTGCTCAGCATCTATGAAAAAGAAAAACCTGATGGCGTTATTGTTCAGTTTGGAGGTCAGACACCACTAAATATTGCTGAGGAACTCGAAAACTCAGGCGTGAAGATACTCGGGACATCTGTCAAAAGCATCGACCTTGCAGAGGACCGCGAGCGTTTCTCTTCAACTATCAAAAAACTGGGAATTCCAATGCCAGAGCATGGAACTGCCACATCTCTTGAAAAAGCACTGGAAGTCGCTGCACATATCGGGTACCCCCTCGTTGTGCGCCCTTCGTATGTGCTGGGAGGCCGTGGTATGGAGATTGTCTACGATCAGGAAATGCTTAAAAAATACGTTATCGGAGCAATCGAGATTACACCCAAAAAACCTATGCTCATTGATAAGTTCCTTGAAGAAGCTTTGGAATGCGAAGTAGATGCTATATCTGATGGTAAGAACAGCTTTATTCCTTCCATAATGGAACATATCGAACTGGCCGGCATACACTCCGGCGATAGTGCATGCGTTTTACCGTCGGTAGGGATATCAAAAGAACTGATAGAAACCCTTCGCGAGTACACGCGCCGAATCGCCATTGAACTAGAGGTTATCGGGCTCATGAATATCCAGTACGCTATCAAAGACGGAGAAATATACATCCTTGAGGTAAACCCGCGAGCGTCACGCACTGTGCCCCTTGTGTCCAAGGTTACAAGTGTGTCCATGGCCCGTATCGCAACTGAAATCATGCTGGGGAAAAAATTGGAAGATATGGACACTCATCAGCGCAAATATTCCCATTTCGGTGTTAAGGAAACTGTTTTTCCTTTCAACATGTTCTCGGAGGTGGATCCTATCCTTGGACCTGAAATGCGTTCCACGGGCGAGGTACTCGGTCTGGCGGAATCCCTTGATATCGCTTTCTTCAAGTCACAGGTTGCGGCTGGTTCCTCACTGCCGCTTAAAGGCACTGCACTGATCACCGTAGCCTCTGGCGACAGGCTGCAAGTTCTGCCGACTGCCAGGGAACTTGCATCAATGGGGTTCAATATACTCGCCACTGTGGGTACAGCCAACTTCCTCAGGGAAAACGGGATCAATTGCAAGAACATCAATAAATTGCATGAGGGACGTCCTCACATCGTTGACGCAATGCACAATGGAGAAATACAAATGGTTCTTAATACTCCTGTGGGTAAGGAAAGTGTCTACGAAGATAGCTACATTAGAAAATCTGCCATCAAGTACAATATCCCTTACCAAACAACAACAGCTGCAGGTCTCGCAGCAGCCAGAGGGATCAAGGCAGCACGTGAAAAACGTATCGATGTGAAATCCCTGCAGTCCTATCACCATGACATCAAATAAGACTTTGCTGTTCAGAGCCAAGTCGATGACCTAATAAGATAGTAAAGAATACTCTATAATATCTAATAATCTGCAAACTCCAAGATAAGAGGTGTGGAAGATATGAGGGAGATACAATGAGTAGCACAAAGATTGGAAATGTCACAATAAACTGGCTCGGTCATTCTGGATTTATGATCGAAGGCGAAGGAAAGACCATCTATATTGACCCTTATGTTCTGCCTGATAACATTGGTTTTGAAGATATGGCAGACATCATTTTGATAACCCATGAGCACTACGACCACTGCAATCCTGAGGCTATCAGGAAACTTAGAAAAGAAGATACTACTACACTCATACCTGAAAATTGTTCACTTAAGTTTCGGGGAGATGCGAGAAACGTCATGGAAGGAGACGTGTTGACTGGCGGGCTTGCAATAAAAGATATGGATATTGAAGTCGTTCCTGCCTATAATATAAATAAGCCGAACCATCCTAAAGGATTTGGCGTTGGATATATAATAAAGGTTGAAGGTATCAGAATATACCATGCAGGAGATACCGACTTTATTCCAGAAATGAAAGAAATTAACGTAGATGTCGCACTGCTTCCAATTGGTGGTAATTATACTATGGACGAAAGTGAGGCAGCAGAGGCTGCTGCGGTAATTGCTCCAAAGGTCGTTATCCCAATGCATTACAATTATCTCGAAACTACCAGAGCTGATGCAGGGAAATTTAAAAAAATGGTCAATGAAAAAAATCCAGATATTGAAGTTGTGATACTGTAAGTTTCAGTAAATACTAATAAAAGAAAACGATCAAAATGGCACGTGCCCGTAAAAAAGAGAAAATACTTATCAAAGACCTTGCAAAACAGCGTATTGAGCACCTTTTAGGACTTGCCGAGGACGTGTATAAGTCTTATCCTAAAAGAAGCAACAGGTATGTCTCACTTGCCAGAAAAATCGGTATGCGCTATAGGGTAGGGATTCCAAGGGAATATAAACAAAGGATATGCAAGCAATGCCATTCGTATCTGGTACCTGGCAGCAACGCAAGGTTTAGGCTTCGAGGTAGGTATGTAACAGTAACATGTCTCAACTGCAACAAACTGATGCGTTATCCATATAAGAGAAACATTGATGCTGAAAAATTGCCAGCTGGCGAGAAATAAGTTATCCAAAAATTGCAGTTAATATTCTCATGAAAATCAATGTTACCAACACCATTACAACGCCGACTGTGAGATACAGTAGGACATTTCTGTAAACTACATTGCTTTCTGAGCCTGCCTTAATACCAAGTGTATGACAAGTATGACATGAGCCGCAGCCTTTAGCACTAGTAATACATGAATTATTTTCGTCTTCTTTGTAAGTCATTACAGGAATTGGTTTAGTTCCATCTGACATAATTAAACCTATCTTTTTTAATTGATATAAACATTGGTGTTTGGAACATATCGAAAAATCAAACGACGAGAGGGGGATTCGAACCCCCGAGGTGCAAAGCACCACAGGATTAGCAATCCTGCGCCATACCGGGCTTGGCTATCTCGTCAATC
>JAFGOO010000081.1 GCA_016926455.1 Methanosarcinaceae archaeon
GATAACATACTAATGTTGTGTTGGGATATTAAGCCTCTCATCCCCCATCTTACGAAAGGGGACTTCTCGGCTTAAAAGTTAAAGATAATCTAAAAATAGTTGAAAAATAGGAGATGAACCTATTTCAAAACTCCCCTTAAATCTTTTTTCTTGGATTTTGTTAGGATATATAAGGAACTTGTGTTTCTTAAGCATAATTAAACATACAGTCCTATTTGATTAAGAATATTTTGCTCATTTTTAGTGTTAACTAAAAGGCGGGATAAGAGTCATCCCGTGTCTAAAGAACATGGGCTTTCTCTATCCCTGCACCTCCTCATTCGTAAGTAAAATTCTAAACATGTAAAAGAAGTCAAGTTTAAGCTGTTGTGCACAACCTTGAAAGATATGTCAAGGTTGTGCTTATTAATCAAATGAGGGTTTTTACAAGCCTTGTCTTCAGCTATTTATAAGTTCATCTTCTGCAAGGCTTATGATGGTCAGATCAAAGGTGTTCTCATCTCCTGTTCTTTCTTCCCATGGTTTCATGTAGACTGCTGAGATCTTCTGCTCACCTGTATCTGTTAATTTGAATGTCCATTGATGAAACCCACCTGCACCTACCATCTCTTCTGTATTGTTCTCCTGCGTGTAATTGTCCTCACTGAGTTCAAGTCCTTCACTGTATGTCAGGTTCCATGAGTATCCAGTCGTGGGATTTTCTTCCAGTTCCACGATGATGATGTCACCTTTTATTCCATAGACGGTGTCTTGGTCGTTATCCTCACCATAGGTGTTTGTAACAGACTGAATAGAAGTTGTTTCTGTGTATTCTGTCGGTATCTCTTCCTGATCACCGATATTCTCCTCAGTCAAACATCCAAGACCTGTGATCACTATAAGGAGCATCGAAATAATAGCAATAGTTCTTATCATTTTTCTATCCTCCTTAAAACCAAAACGGCAAAAACCATTGCTAACATTGAAACAAGAAATCCAGTAAAAGGAATCTCTTTGGTCACATTATATGTACTTTTTTCAGTTCCAATTTGAATGTCATATGTTCCCGGTTCTGCAAACATATAGATAAATTCAACAGTCTTTTCTTCTCCTTGATTCAAAGTGATTGTTTTGGAGTCTGTAACAATATCGTTAATCAGAAGTTCCACATTAATATCGCCCTTTGAAGTACCCGTATTCTTAACAGCTATTGAGATCGAAGCCGTTTTTTCAGAATCGAGTTCAATAGGCGTAACCAAAAGATTATAGAACTCGAACTCAGCTTCATGTGCCAATACTTCCAAGATTAGTTCTGCACCAAGATAAACATTGTGTGTTGAAGTTATCTTATGGATACCAGGATCTTTCACAGTGTAAGAAAGGGTTCCCTGTGAAGAGGTATTGCCTATCGAAACTCCATCATAGAAAATATGAATACCTGCAACTGGGTCTGAACCTATGGCTTTAATTGTAGAGATAGATATGGTATCCCCTTCATATACAATAAAAGGTGAGACTTCAATTACTATTGTCTTGTTCTCATCCTGTGATGATATTACCTCTACAATCTTGCTAGCGGAAATGAAACCCTCCTTTTCAGATATAACTTTAAATTTTCCTATCTCTTTTGGAGTATAGTTCAAGATCCCCTCTTCAGATGTAAGACCTATCTCATCATCTCCAAATATGACAAGTGCATCACTTACTGCTGCACCACGGAAAGTCACTTTTATGTTCGTAGTATCGTCCTGTATCAATGTCGAAAGCATTTCAATAACAAGTGACTTGGAAGGTTCGGTAGTGACCGTTACGAATGGATAATATCTCAGATTGTTTGAATCTGCGATCTTTAAGGAAATATCACCCATAATCGACACTGTATCATCTTTTGAGAGAGAAATGGATTTGTCATTTTCCATTTCAATCGTCTCAGCATCGATTCTTGTTACTTCCATCTTTCCATACCTTTCGCCATTATCCACAGTCTCATATTTCTCAGATATTTGGAATATACCCTCCACGAATACTGCATTGGTTTCTCTTCCTAAGAATATCTCAGAAAAGTGGACTACAATAAGTGGCACATCCTCTGCTGACCCTATATCTTTATCATAGACATAATCATCGTTTGAAGATACTATTCCGCTATCAACCTCTTTACTGTTCTTTGTGAGCGATACAAGAACTTTATTACCATCAAGATCAACTTCGACTATGTCAAGTTCATACCCCTCTTCAAGGAGGAGAGAAGAATCCGGAACAATTGTACTTTTCTTGTCATTATCAATCAACACTTTAGACAATTGCCCTTCAGAAAGCATGCTAACGGAATTGGTAAACTCGTTATCCGGATATCCTGCAAAATATTTCTCAGCATGGAATCCAATTACCTCAAATTCGCCCCAGTCACCATGATCGAAACTCACCTGTTCAGCAGTAGTAGAATAAAGAAGATTGCCTTTCTCGATAACTCGACCTTCAATATTCCGAATTTCAAGTGATTCGGTCCCTATACCTTCGTCAATATTGTAATAGAAACCTTCAAAATTCAATGGCGTCCATTTCAGTACCCCATTTTCTGCAACTGTTCCCCTCAGTTGGTATTCACCTGGTTCTGAAATGTCCACAAAAGGACCGAATCTAAGAGTATCATCGTCTGCGACAACAAAATTAAGCTTACCCATTATCGGGATGATCTTTCCTTTACTCAAAGGTATAGAGTCTTCGTTATCCATTTTAATCTCAGTGGCACTAACTGTTTGAACTGTCATCTTTCCAAAATCCTTACCAGACTCAACTTCTATGTATTTATCAGAGATCTGGAAGATACCTTCTACAAATACAGCATTTGTTTCAGTTCCTCTGAATATATCATTAAAATGAACGGCTATTGCAGGAACGTCCTCTGAAGATCCAAGATCCGTTTCATATACATAGTCGTCATTTGATGATACGACTCCACTGTCCACATCTTTACCGTCTTTTGTAAGGGAAACGAAGACCTTGTCACCACCAAGATCAACTTCAATAATATGGAGTTCATATCCCTCTTCAAGAGCCAGTGACGAACCTGAGAAGAAGGATATTTCTTCATCATCATCAAGTAACACTTTGGATAACTGTCCATCTGACATTAAACTTACAGATTTCCCAGCAAATTCAGTATCCTCTGTAAATGCTGCAAAATATCTTTCTGCCATAAAACCTATG
This sequence comes from Methanosarcinaceae archaeon, assembly GCA_016926455.1. Taxonomy (GTDB): domain Archaea; phylum Halobacteriota; class Methanosarcinia; order Methanosarcinales; family Methanosarcinaceae; genus JAFGQV01. Next base: position 3,190 of record JAFGOO010000081.1, read on the forward strand.
AACTGGTATGAACCCCAGTCATCATGTTCAAAGTTAGTATTAATAGGTTTTGTAGTGTATATCAGTTCGCCGTCATCTATAGACCGGTCTGTCTTACTATCCAGCTTAATAGTCAATGTCTCCGACCCCTCCCCTGAATCAAGATCATAGTAAAAGCCTGAATAACTTTTTGAGTTCCAGACGTATTCCAGAGACTGATTTGCATCCGCATCCCATATCCTATCCCCAGTAGACGCTTGTGCAGATACTACTGCACAAACCGATCCAAAAATGATTAATCCCATCAACATGAATTTCAGATAATCAATATATCTCATAGTATTCCCCCCGAACTTTATTTTGGTAAATATTTAACTATATACAATTTTAGTGACTACTCAAATCATTTAAATAATAAACTTCTATCGATTTTACGAATAGAGTATAACCCCAACATCACAATATAGGTTATTTCTAACAAATATTAATGTTTCTGAAGAAATGGACTTTATCTCGTTAATAAAATTAAGATCTTACAATTCAAATAAAAAATTAACATATAATCCATTTCAGAAGTATAAATACTACCTCTTACAGTATTGTATTAGGGGGTTTGAATGGCGTTCGAAGAACTCTCTAATGAACAATGGAAAATGATTCAAGAGGAGTTTTGAAATAGGCTCCTAATTAAAATGCAGAAAATATCAGGAAACTCTGCTCTGATAAAAAATAATATTCTTCCGTCAATTGATAGCCTGCACTACTCATTTCTGCCTCGATAATTTCTTTGGCTATATAATGCCCAAACATTCGATGGAAGTTCAATGAGCCACTACCATTATATTCTATTATTACAACCCTGCCACCAGTTTTCAATGAATCTCTCAGATTCTTGAAGTATTCTACCCGATTAGGTAGATGGTGATACACATTTCGCACAAAGATTGTATCAAATTTTTTGGAATCAACAGGGAACTTTTCCTCTTTAGCAAGGACCGTTACGATGTTATTCATCCCATTATCCTTAGCATTCTTTTTTACAAAATCCAGAAAACTCTGATTGGTATCTATAGCATAAACTTTTCCATCTTCACCCACCAAATCAGCAAACCGAAGTGAAAAATAGCCCCCTCCACTTCCCACATCTGCAACATACTGCCCGGGTTCCAAAAAAAGGGTCTTGATAATCTCTTCATTTTTGCTTTTTGGGCTTGATGCTTTCTTGTTGAACATCCTAACTAACATCCGAGCTTTTAGATTATTCATATTCTTCACCTCTGAAAATGAACAATTTGCCTTAGTCCTGAAGTTCCTTTCTTCTCCTGTTATTCTGCATTAGCCAGAATCCTGAAAGTAGGAAGAAAGTTGTCCATCCACTTATTCCTATGCTGTACGTCTTTGCCAGATCTGCAAGCACATATAATACTCCCACGAGTACTAATAACAATCCAAACCAATTGTCTTCTCTATTTGTTCTCATTTATATCACTTTTCAACAACAAATTCTTTAGTTGAGATTCAGCGAAAGAAATATCTATATCGCCAAATTTGTCAGTGATACGCAGAACAATGGACTCAATGAAGATCAATTCTTCAATTTCCAGTATACCACTGATTTCTATTATATTAGTACAATCACAACGGGTCTTCAGTTTTCTTATAACACTGAAATCCCATATTGCAATGTAGAATGCAAATTCGTGTTCTATCTTTTCTTTCACAAATACATATTCTCACACAAATACTTAAAAAAAATCTGGAAAAACTATTATTGTAGTTATATTGATATAACTAACTAACATAATTGCTAGGAGATACAAAAATGAAAAGTCACGAGCTTTTTGCTGAACTCGCATCTGAGAATAGGATCGCTATACTAAAGGCTCTGGAAAAAGAACCATTTAAGTTTACCCAATTGACATCCATTATAGATTCAACATCCCCCGAAACATCGAGGCAGTTGAACCGTTTATACAAAATAGGCCTTATCGTCAAAGATGATAAAGGGTGCTATTCACTAACACCTCTTGGCAAACTGGTGGTTTCGTCATTATCAAATCTAGAAACCATTGCGAAGAGATCTGATTTTTTCCTGCATCATGATACTTCGCCGATACCTCCTCATTTGCTTAAAGAGATTGATTCTCTCAAAGAAGTAGAAGTCATTGAGGGAGTTTTTGTGCTTGTCAATAGAATGACAGAAATCTTTGAAGAGATTCATGAATTTGCTTGGTACCTGTCGGATGATTTCCCACGTTTTTTTATACCAATGGTAGAAAAAAAATTGGATGAGGGAGTAAGTTTTCGTGTGATATATCCCCTGCATTTTGCGGAAAAACTTTTGATGGAGGTACCCAAAAAGATTCTGAATGCTACTGAAATTCTAACATTAGATGAAGTTAAAATAATTATTAATGTCAGTGAACAATTTGGGTTACTAGCACTACCGGGACTTGATGGAAAGATTGACAGAGATCATGTTCTTATCGGTTCAGATGAAATATTTATAGACTGGTGTAAATGTGTTTTTGAGTACTATTGGAGAACAGCTAGGCTTTATTAGTGAAAATTAAGAATAATATAAAGACTGATCTGCGACCAACTCCTATGAAAGCGTTGAAGCTTTTAAGATTCAATAAAAGAACCCCCAAGACTTTAGTCGTGGGCTTTCTATATCCCTACACCCCAATTATCGTAATTAACAGATTTGTTGATGTTATTGTGTATTAACTTAGCAACTATGTTTAGAAAATCAAATTCCTATATTATTATAACCGACAAAAGTAAATATTTTGTGTTACAAACACTTTAATCAGAGTGGGATATAAACGAAAATAAGTACACGCAATGTAATGAAAACTAAGGTAAAAGTGTAGCTTATAGTTCATTAATTCACAAATTGTAGTTGAATAAATAAAAGGAGAAAGATAAAATGGTAGTAGTTGATAAATTAGCACCAGATTTTGAAGGAACTGCCTATGTTGGAGGTGATGTGAAACAAGTCAGACTCTCTGACTATAGAGGCAAATGGGTATTAGTCTGCTTTTATCCAGGAGACTTCACTTATGTGTGTGCCACAGAAGTTGCTGGTATAATCAGCAATTACGCTAATCTTAAACAGTTTGGTGGAGTAGGGATTGCCATAAGTGCTGACTCCATACATTCCCACAAGGTTTGGGCCGAAACAAGTCCGGCAATAACTTCTGCCTTGAAGGAAACAGGAAGAAAGTTCCCGCCCATGCCTATGGTTGCAGACCCAACATTTGAAATCGGCAGAAAATATGGAGTAGTTGATGAAGAAAATGGTATTGAAACGAGAGGTAGATTCATTGTTGATCCAGATGGAATTCTTCGAGGTTATGAAGTATTGAATGCCACTGTTGGTAGAAATCTGGAAGAAACATTCAGGCAACTTCAGGCCTTCAAGTTTGTTCGAGATACAGGAAAAGTTACACCTGCTGGTTGGAAACCCGGTCAGGAAGGAATAGAACCAAGCATAGAGAATGCAGGAAAAATTTAAGTGACAAAACCCCCTCATTTAAGTGATGGGAATCTATCCTAATTCTTGCATTTTTAGGTGCATGAACTTCTCTTGATGTGAAAAAATGTGCTTATATTTAGGCAAATTATTCCGTTCGACAAGAAGCAAAAATCAAATTCTATTTACGTCTCCTGCATATATGCGCTTAAAACTTGGGAACTCAGGATATTAGGATAAAATACAGTTAACATATTGAAAAAGTGATTAATATGTTTGGATTTCAGAAAATCAAAAAGAGGTGATAAATTTGAAAAATAATTTACCGGAAAAAAACGCAATCTTACAGAGAGATAGAGAAAAATATTTAATTGCTCCCAGTACACCTGGAGGATTCGTAGATCCAGAAACTCTTAGAAAAATTGCAAACGTTGCGGAAAAATACGGGGCATCAACCCTAAAGATGACCTCCGCCCAGAAGATGGCAATAATAGGCTTAAAAGAAAAGGATCTTGATGCTGCGTGGGACGAACTTCAGATGGAGCCCGGAATGGTACTGGGTACCTGCGTGAAGGGGGTCAAGTTTTGTCCTGGTACAACCTTTTGTAAAAAGGGACAACAAGATGCTGTAAGCCTCGGCATGAAACTGAACGATAAATATGTAGGGATGAAACTGCCCTTTTTTATGAAGATGGGTGTTTCCGGCTGCCCGAGTTGCTGTGCCGAATCTCCCATCAAGGACATTGGAATCATAGGTACTTCTAAAGGGTTTACCCTCATGGTCGGAGGTTCTGCCGGACTGAAGCCTAGACTCGCGGACGTTGTTGCAAAGAATCTATCAGAAGACGAAATTCTGGAAATAGTGGACAGGATCGTTACTTTTTACAAAGAAAACGGTGAGCCTAAAATGAGGATTGGAAAGCTCATCGATAGGATGGGGATAGAAGAATTCAAAAAGGAAGTAGGTCTTTGGGAGATTTAAATCTCTTATCACCTCCTTTTTTTATACATTTTAAAATATTAAAAATCAATGTCAAAAGAGACTAAAGGGTCGTATGAACCTATGTTGGGTATTAAGAGACTGTCGGAAAAGTACCTAAAAAGCACTTAAAAAGAAACATTCAAAATTGTAGATTAATTTAAATCAGTATGCTACACCAATTCGAATTTATACTTTAAAGCTAAAATATCCAAAAAATAAGGTCTTTCCGATAGTCTCATTGCGGCGTTCTTACCGCACATAACGCTAGCTGTGGATATTTTTTATAATGAAGCTAAAATTAGTGAAGTACTGAATACAGAAGTTGATAGTTAATTACGGATTTTTTCCTCCATAAGATCTAACATGCTTCCAGGCTTTATGATGCGGAAAAAGGTCCTTGTCTATATATAACGCGTCTTTATCCCTATCATATAGCACTCTATCATTTCCTATTGGACATACCTTGATACATATACCGCACGGTGAAATGAAGCGCTTGTTTAATTCAGCACTATAAGATGAACATACTTTCTTATCTGTTAGTCCACTGGGATAATCCTTCTCGTTAAGAGCATTCGATGGGCACATATTTACACAACGCATACAACGGGTGCAAAGTTCAGTCTCCAACATAGGATCTGAAGAAAGCTCAGCTGTGGACAGAATTGAACCAAAACGTACCCTAGGACCATACTCTGGTGTAAGAATCATATTATTTACCCCAAAAGTCCCCAGTCCAGTGAGCAAAGCAGCATGCCTGTGAGAAAAGAATGCAATAGGATTTTCGAGGAGTACCTGAATGTTCCCATACCCATCTCTGGGTACGAAAATAGATGGGTGTCCTCTATCGGTCAGGAAGTTGGCAAGTCGATATGTATACTGATCAAGCAAGGAATTCACAGTATTATAAAGTTCGCGGTAATATATCGAGGGAGATGTCTCCAGCACCGGTAAAGGGATAGGTAATCCAATAACTATCACTGACTTTGCTTCAGGATATATGGATTGAGGATAGAATTCTTCAGGCATCCAGGGCAAAAAAGGAGGTTTATTCCATCTCTCAATATTGGCAACCCCAACCATGGGTATTTCCATATTTTCACATTTCTGCTTGAGTGTGCTTTTTAAATCTTTAGTCGTGGATTCGGCCCTTCTTTATAATTCATTGATAGCGTCACTAAATTGCTGTAAATTATGAAGATCCTGTACATATTACAGAATTTGCATAAACTGAAAGATACAAGACTATAAATCTCTACGACTTAATCTCAGATTATCTTAACGATAGCAATGATTCGCTAAAACAGCTTATTAACCTAGTTCCTAAACGGACTTATGGAGTAAGAAGCAGTAGAACAATCCGAATCAATCAAATACAAAAGAACCGCTTCCAGAAAAACTCAAATAAATGGTTATCGTAAGAGGTCTCTCACAACCAGACATTGAGAACTTGAGCTTCTAAAACCTCAACTAAGAGATTTTTCATTCAAGAAAAAAGTTTTTGAGAGTTACTTAATAATAAAGAAGGCGATTGAATATAGGATACTGGAGTCGTACATTCAGGGATTTTTAACAAGAAATGTTGAACAAATCATTTCTCAGTTAGAAGTAGAAAGTATCTCTCGTTCAAGAGTTTCAAAGATAGGTCAAGGACTTGATGAGAAGCAATTCTTCACTAAACCTATTGAACATGAAATGAAGTAAATCTTTGTAGATGCCAGTTATTTCAAGGTTAGAGATGGTGTTCGGTATGTGAACAAATCATTGTTTGATGTTGCTGGTGTGAGGGGATGATAGATACAGGGAAATACTAAAAACAAGAATCTTTGACAGCGAAGATTCAATGTTCTGGGAAGACTTATTTGATGATCTGAAACAAAGAGGATTAATGAGAATGGAATTGGTTGTATCCGATGACCATGAAGATATTCAGAAAGCAATCGAATCTTCGTTTACAGGTTCAAGCTGTCAAATGTGTCATGCTCATTTTATGAGAGTTGTGTTGAAGAAGATACCTAAAAAGAACCACAAAGACGTTACTGTCAAGTTAAAGGAAATACTTGGTGATCATACAAAGATATCAGGATTTGTGGTGGACATGGATACTCCCCAAATTAAGAAAGCATCCGAAACAATTGAAAGATTCAAGCATGGGTTGAATAACTATCAAGCATTTCCAGAAGAACATTGGAATAGAATTCGAACGACGAATATTATGGAAAATGATTAATAAGGAACCGAATAGAAGATCGAAATTAGTGGCTACATTTCCAAATCAATTATTGATGATTGTGGTGTCAATACTGATTGATATCAACGAGGAATGGATGACAGGAAATAGGTATTTATCGATGAAAGACTAAGGACGGATGAGTACGGGATGAATTTACAGCAGATTGAAGGCGCTACCATAATTTTATGGGGATTAATATTTTCAAGAACAATAATCTAATTTAATTTATAGAATACGGGGTTATAAGATGAATGAAACATTGAAAATAATTAAGAATAGAAGAAGTACCAGAGTATTCTCCTCTGAAAAAATTAAAGATGTGGAATTACAAGCAATAATAGAAGCAGGACTTTATTCGCCAAGTGCTGTCAACCAGCAGTCATGGCATTTTACCGCTGTCCAGAATAAAGAATTATTAGATAGATTAAGCAATGATACAAAAGAAGTTGGAATAATTTTTGCTCCACAAGAGCTTAAAGAAATGCTAAAAAACGAGAAATATCATGTATTCTATAATGCTCCAACTGCGATAATTGTCTCAGGAGATAAAAAATCAATTATGCCGGAAATTGATTGTGCCGCTGCAACCGAAAATATGTTAATAGCAGCAGAATCACTAGGAATTGGTGCTTGTTGGATAGGAATGGTTAATTTTGTTTTTATGAGTGAAAAATGCGCAGCATATGCAAAAGAACTTGGGATCCCAGAAGATTTTAAACCCTATTATGCAATTGCTCTTGGGTATAAAAAAAGAAAGATATTAAATGCCCTGCCAAGAAGAGAAAATACCGTAAATTACATAAAATAAACTACCACCCATTAAAATGAGTGGTTTTCCATCGGCGTACTGAAATATGCACAGCATTTATCAAATGCTCTACTTATGCGCGAAATACGCAAAGATTCCATTATCCACAGAATCTATTCGGCAGAATCCAAATCTTTCAAATTGAACCAGATGGTCCAGTTCACCTGCAACCTGCGGTTCACCGATTCCTTCAAATTTGCCATGTGGTGCCAAAACCGTCACATGAACCCCATCTATCGGTGCCCAGTGTATGATGCGTATACGCTCTTTTCTGACCACCTCAACCGAAGCACCAATATACCGGCCCTGAAGAGGCGTTATCGATGTGATCTCAATGTTATAGAGGTCTTTTAAGCGGATACTATCTCCCACTTTCAGGTTATCCACATCTTCCTGGCACACATAGAGCTTTGTACCTACTTCGATCTCCCTGCATCCTCTATCCTCTGTAGGATGAAGCGGAGGTCTTGCTGTGCGTGGGGAAGTACCCAGTATCTCAAGTTCCACAGGGTTCCAGACAAAAAAATAGCGATTCGAAGAGATGTCAACAAGTTTCCTGTTCTCAGCATACAGTGTGTCAAGACTGATACTGACGTCAGTCTCACCAACACCCATATCGATCATGAATTTGCGTATGGCTTGTGGCAGGATTCCTCTTCGCCTGAGAGCGCGCAACGTAGGCAGGCGGGGGTCGTCCCACCCCGAATATTCCCCTTCCTCTATGGCACGCCTGAGTCCACTTGTACTGAACTTGCCAAACTCATGTATCTTGATACGTCCCCAGTGCGTGGTCTTTGGATACTTCCAACCAAGATAATCATAGATATAGCCCTGCCTTTTTTCGCTATCCATTAGATCCTTACCCCGTATGATATGCGTCATCCCGAGTTCGTGATCTTCGATGGCACCCTCAAAATCAAGAAGAGGCCAGACCACGTACCTATCTGCCACCTCCGGACGCGGGTGTGGGGTCTTCACAATCCTGAACACACCATAATCACGCAATGCGGGGTCCTTGTGCTTAATATCAGTCTTAATGCGAACCACTGCCTCCTTTTCCTCATATTCTCCGGCAAGCATCTTCTTCCAGTACTTAAGATTCTCTTCAGCTGTCTGACCCCTATGGGGGCAAGGTTCTTTGGAATCCTTATATTTCTTGAAATCTTCTCCTTTGCAGAAACATACGTAGGCGTGTCCCAAGCCGAGCAACTTTTCTGCATACTTATAATAAACAGGAAGCCGGTCGGATGCGATTACCACCTTATCAGGTACTGCATCAAGCCATCTGCAGTCCTCCAGATACCAGCCATAGGCTTCAAGCATTGGACGTTTTGTCTGAGGATCAGTGTCATCGAAACGTATGATGAAAGAGCCACCATATTTCTTAACGTACTCCGAGTTAACCACAATTCCGCGGGTGCTTCCAAGGGTTGGTGGACCGTTAGGGTTTGGTGCGAATCGCATGACCACCTTTTCACCTTCCTCAACATCCAGAGGTTTCAGACCTTTCTCAGGTTCTTTCTTAACGTTCAGTTCTTCAATAAGTTCAGGTGCAAGCGCTTCAAGCTGCCTGCGCCAAGACTTCGGGTCTCCTTCAGATACATCTTTGAGGATTTTTTCGATTACAGGTGCAATTTCTTTTGCTCTCGGGCGAAGATTGGGACATTCGCCCATCACACGCCCCATAACAGCTCCAATCTGCGGGGATTTGCCGTACTTGACAGCATTCTGCAGTGCAAATTTTTCAATGGTCCTGACATCCTCAGCTTCCAGTGTCATCAATAATTCTCCTGTAAAAAAAATAAAGAATAGATAGAAACAAAACAGTTCATTCGATGGATTTCCCTATCTCGCGCACAAGCTTCGCCTTTTTCATTATCCCATCGATTTCATTTTCAAAACTTGAAAGGAACTCTTTCACATCCTCGCCAACGACAGCACCATGGGCAGACGGTTTTATTAACCTCTCCTGTTCAAGTACTCGAAGCGAGTATCTAACCTTATGTGTTGGCATGTTTGTCTCTTCCGATAGTTTCAAAATGCCTATAGGTTCGCTTTCGATAACTTTTTTCAGGACTAACAGATGGCGTTCTGTAAGTTCCAATTCCCCTTTGACCTGGTCAAATAACATTAAACAACCTCGTTTCTTAGAATCCCTATGCCTTCAATCTCAACCTCAACAACATCAAACCGATGAAGTTCACCAACTCCAGGCGGCGTGCCTGTTGATATAACATCCCCTAGTTCAAGTGTCATAATGTTAGATACGAACTCCACAAGATGTGGTATACCAAATATCAGATTCGATGTATTTGAATCCTGCCGGACTTCTCCATTGACCCTGCATGTGATGGATGCATTTTCAGGATCGAACTCATCGGGAAGTGCAATGTACGGGCCTATAGGCGCAAAGGTGTCAAAGCTCTTCGCACGTGTCCACTGCCCGTCACGCTGCTGAAGGTCACGTGCAGTAACATCATTAAAGCATGTATAGCCCGCAATCACATCGTTTGCCTTTTCAGCCCTTATATTCTTGCATTTTTTCCCTATGACAAACGCTAGTTCAGCCTCATAATCTAACTGCTGACTTGACTTTGGGTAAATAATCTTATCGTCATGACCAATTACTGCTGATGGTGGTTTTATGAATATTGTGGGCTCATTCGGGACTTTCATTTTCAGTTCAGTTGCATGGTCATGGTAATTAAGCCCAATGCATATGATTTTAGATGGTTCTGTCGGTGGAAGTATCTCAAGTTGTGAGAGATTGAATGTCCTGCCTTCTGCACAACCCTTTGCATGCACAAGGCTACCACTGATCTCACCAAAAAATATATCATTTTCGCATTTGAATCTACCAAGCATGATTGAACATGTTTTTTGCTCTAATAGTAGATAAAGAACTCCCACACGGTGCTCTTATAATTAAAACTCTCAATAAAATAAAAATGTTGGCGAGTTGGGAAGTATATATCTAGCTCAATTTTAAGACGCTAGATTAGGTTGCATAACTAATGTTCCAAAACACCAAACTATTTCTTGAGGATCCTACACAGTTCCTTGGTGGCTATTCTGTTATACATATATGGTCGACCAATTCACGCAAGACATATGTGGCCATGTGCCTAAATTGATTAGGGTTTAATTCTTGATTTCGCAGAAGGGAGTAAAAATATTCTGATAAAATTGCTGAAATTTTTAATTTACCTGTCTTTTTTCCAGATTTTGAAAAAAAATGGTAGCATTCCTATTTTGATGTAAAAATGTTGAATTCTCACCCTCCATTGACATTAAAGAGAAGAAATTCTCTTCATAAAGGAGATGAAACTGTCAAAGTTTGGCTGTAGATAAAAAACATAGAGATTATATAATTGGTTTATCCTACACTAAAGCTTACATTTCTGCATTTGTTGGTGTACTGTAGTGTTCCTGAATAAGTGCAATAGTATCTCCAGTCAATTTGAATAACTGCTCTGGTGACCAGCCTGCAGCTTGGCAAAATTTAATACATGTTGCTTTAAGTGCATGTTCGGCCGCCCTGTGCCTGTCCGTTTTTACAAATAGTTAGGATGTTCGATTATTACAAAAACTTTGTGTTTAGTATATAAACAGAAACTAGTTTTGTCCTTTACTTGGGAGAAAAAGACAGAACGGCTAACTTAGCCCATATTTATTCTGAAGTTAAGCTTTTCGTAGTCGCATATATGCGTATATAATGGCAGCTACTATAATGCCGACCATAACAAAGAATAAAATAAATCCCATTGTCCACATTGTTTCATTTAATATATCGAACATTATTTCATAGATGTTACTTTTCAGTATTAAATGTGTTCATTTTTAGGCTCTGTAGAAAACCTATTTCCTATTTTAATTTCTACATAATATTTTAAAAAGGATAAATCCCCTCAGTATTATTTACCACTAAA
>JAFGOO010000082.1 GCA_016926455.1 Methanosarcinaceae archaeon
ATAGTGTTTTGAAATTGAATGAACTGAACTATTATCTACTGCCATACATACAGCGGTATGAAACAGATCTTTACAGGTTAGTGAACCGTTGATTTTGATGTTGATATTATCTATGAGAGGTTTTAAAACGCTATCAATACATTGTTTTGGTCTTAGTACGATTTTAGGAGTGCTTCTTGAATTGAAAGGTATAAATGATATGGAGCGGCGTTCTCACCGCATATAAGGCTATCGAAGGATAGCGTTCATAATGAACTGAAAATTAGCGAAGTACTGAATTTGATGACCTCAATCTTTATCACCTACAAAAAACTTAAATTGGTACAGATTATAGTAGTTGTATACAGTGAAGGAGTTTTTATGGACGAAGAAATAAAAATTTTCAGATGCAGGATATGCGGTGACCCATATATAGGAACAGAAGCACCCAGTAGATGCCCTTTCTGTGGTGCCCAAACAAAATATTTAATAGAGGCAGCTAACTGGGATCCCTCGGAGTTTGATATAGAAGTGAGCGAAAAGAGTCAAATGAACCTTGAGAAGGCACTTGATTTGGAGATTAATAACTCCGGATTCTATGAATGCGCTATGGATAAGGCAAAAGCCGCAGGTGATGAATATTACATCGCAAAGTTCAAGGCACTTAAAAAGATCGAATTCGAACATGCTTCTGCTATCTGCAAGTTCTTGAAGCTTTCACCTCCATCTCTTCCAGCGATTCTGTGCAGTGATGCACCGGAAGGAAACACCAAGGAAGGATGGTGTAGGGAAAAAAGAGCCATTGAATCATATTCGCAATTCAAAAGAGAAGCAACAGAACCGCGTCTGAAAGAGTTTTTTGGTGCGCTAGTAGAGATTGAAACCGATCATCTGAACCTGCATGCTTCAAAACTATGATTCATTTTTTCGATATTTTCATACCCATCTTAATATAGTCTAAAACCATTGGTTTTTCACAGTAACTTCTGGGTGTTGTGGAGATTGATAGAAACTGTAATGTTTTTTGTGTCGATACTGTTACTAGTAAAAGGTAGCGACATACTTACTGACAGCGCTGCAAGGACCGCCAAAATATTCGGAGTCTCGGATTTTGTTATTGGTGTGACGATTATTGCACTTGGCACATCACTCCCAGAATTTGCATCTGGTGTCTATGCTTCCTATCTTGACAGGGGGGAAATAGTGATTGGTGATATTCTTGGTGCAAATATTATCAATATCGGCCTTGTTCTTGGATTGACATGCCTGATCAAGCCACTTCCCATCAAGCACACGGAAATTTACAGTGGCTGGATACACCTTTTTATCCTTACAATGGCATCCATTGTCCTTATTACCGGAAATGGCATCAGTAGAATTGTGGGGTTGATTTTTTCTGTCGCCTATTTGCTCTATTTGTGGAAAGTTATAAGGGAATATCGAACCCTTGGGGTAGAGCCGGTCACGAGGGGTCCTCTTGTAAATAACATTCTTGGATTATTGTTGGGGCTTTCTTTGATACTTCTTGGCGCTAAACTTCTAGTAAACTCTATTTTATTGCTTGCACAGATTTTGGGAATCTCTGCATTTACAATTTCATTGCTTTTGATGCCCATAGGTACCTCAATGCCCGAACTAACCACAACAATCATAACTGCCAGAAAAGGCTATTCTACAATGGCATTTGGAAACATTATAGGTAGCAATATTGCCAATATCTTATGGGTACTGGGAATAGCTTCGATTGTCCGTCCGATCCATGCCCATCTGCAGCAAATTCTGCCAGCGATTATAATGATGTTGCTGCTAGCTGCATTGCTGATCAGATTTAAACTTTCAAAATATACAATCGAAAGAGGGGAAGGACTCATTTTCGTGATAGTATATGCTGTATTTGTGGGAATGAACATTGCATATCTGTAATTGAACTATTGCCAGAAATTTGATTATCCTTTTGTACTCAAAGGTTTTTATTTCCTATAACATTTATTCAGATGCTCTTTTGATGATGGTTGAGTTACAAGGCTCACAAAAATTGCGACGAGTATTGCAAAGGGAGTTGCAATCAAAATCGGGTCGACCATTGTCCATGTTCCAGAGAGTATTGTTGTTTTGCCAAAAACTGCCTTACAGATTCCAAGTGCTGCCGCCTCTTTTGCGTTCACGAACATAAGCCAGAAAAGGCTGCTGAACGTCCCAACAAGAAGACTTGCAATTGCACCCTCCTTTGTCATACGCTTCCAGAAGAGTGCTCCTGTATAAATAGGCAGGAATGCCGCCGAACACAGCCCAAAGAAAATGGCTGTTGCTCTTGCGATGATGCTTATTGGGAGAAGGTATGCAAGAATGACACTTGCAATAATGGTCAAAGCAATACCAATCCTTGTCACATCCACTGTTTTTCCAGCCTTGCCCTTCATAAGATACTGACGATAGAAATCATGCCCGATTGATGTTCCCATTGTATGGTACTGTGAACTCAATGTGGACATAGCGGCTGCCAGTAGGGTGAGCATGAACAGGACAACAAAATATTCCGGCATGGAGCTGTTGATGTATTCAGGCATGATAAGATCTGTATTTCCTTTGGCAACTTCCAGTGAAATTAGCCCTTGCGTTCTGAAGAAATAAACATTTGAAAGCGAACCCACAACATATGCAACACCTGCCATTATCAGGATAAAAGGCCCTCCAACAAAGACTGCTCTGTTAAGTGATTTGCTGCTATTTACGGTCATGAATCTTACAACAAGCTGTGGCTGGGCAATCACCCCTATTCCCACACCCAGAATCAGTGTGGAAACCAATGTCCACCATAGTGGTGAACCTAAAGTGGGCATTGCTGTCCATCCTAGATGTCCGCTTTTAATCAGAGCCTCGGGAACCAGTGGTGCCATGTCTGTGAGTGCTTGGTGGGAGGCAGTTATTCCTCCAAGTTTAACATAGGTGATTAACAGCAGTATTGTCATGCCAAGAAACATGAGTGTGCCCTGCAAAGCATCGGTGTACATGACTGCAATCAACCCGCCGGTAATTACATATGCTGCAATAATGATTGTTAATATCAGAACGGCAATATCATAATTTATTCCAAGTGTGGTCTCAATAAACCGGGCTCCACCGATAAGTACGATTCCTGCGTAAAGGGGCATAAATATTGCGATTAAGGCACCGGAAAAACCCTGTATGAACCTTGATTCGAAACGCCTTCCGAGTAGTTCAGGAAAGGTCACTGCGTCCAGATTCCTGCCCATACGTCGAGTTCTTGACCCATATACGACGAATGCAATAAAGACACCAACAAATATGTTCATAAAGACGAGCCAGAGCAGACCCATACCAAATGTGCCAGCAACACCGCCAAATCCAATTATTGCAGACGTACTGATAAAAGTTGCACCGTATGAAATTGCCATTATATAGGAATGGATATTTCGGCCTGCAATCATATAGTCATCGATACCTTTGGTTTTTTTATATCCCATCCACCCAAGGTAGAAGATAACCAGCATGTAGATTAGGATAACTATGCTAAGTACGGGAGCGCTTACTGTCATGTTATTCGTCCTCTTCTTCACTTTCGTTCCATTTCAACGCACCGTATATTACACATCCAATTGCACTTAAAATGCAGAAAACGTATGCAAGCCATACCTGAGGATCATCAATACCTAACATCTAAATTCATCCTTTTTTTTCAGTCACTGTGACATTTGATAGCATATTGCATATATTAATTTATCGAAAATATGTGGGCTATCAAATTTTTTGGTATTGAACACGAATATGTAATTTAGGAACAATCAAATAAGGTGGCAGTAGACATTTAAGAGGATTCTGATTAACCCCTAATTTTTATTTTTTTTATTTTTGAAAAACAATCTAATATTGAGTTGTTTGATATTTGACCTCTATTCTATCTGTTTTCCATGTTTTCCTTCAATATTTTGTTACTTTTAAGATAGCTTCCGCTATCCTAAATAGTTCCTTTGGATTTTAGCGTCCTCATTTGATGCAAA
>JAFGOO010000083.1 GCA_016926455.1 Methanosarcinaceae archaeon
ATATCGTTGCAATTCCGTGTCCCACAAATTCGTGGAGTACATTCTGAATAATAAAAACAATGATTGAAATTGCAATTAAAGTTAAAGCATCAACTTTAATATCTGTAACTCTACTATTTTCCTTGTTCATTTTTTCTTGTTCTATTTTTAAAATACACCTTAACGGCCCGGCAATATGGGGAGGTTGTGTTACCCGACGCAGCATCCGGGCAGGGTGCTGGTATCTCGCCTGAGGCGAGACCAGAAAGCTGTCACGCCGTGCCCCGCGCAAGCGAAGTGAGCAGCGGGGGTGCAAGGAGGGTATGGCGCACTTTTTGCCTGCCGATAGCTATCGGCACGGGTACAAATTTTATTGAGCATTACGTGTGTCGCGATACAAGTTTGATCGGAACCGCGAACCTATCCCCGATTACAAAGTTAGGGGAGGGCACTGGCGCAGCGAAGGCGGTACAAACTATCACGAAGGTAGTAATTTATCACGGTGCAGTATTTTAATTGTGTACAGATGCGCGTATCCGGGTGCAGGAATTGTTAGGTATTTTTATGGCCAGCCGGGCTTGAAAAGATGATAAAAGATTAAAGAGAGAAAAAAGCGTTCGGGCCCATACTCAACATGCACTTTTTGCTCGGCTGACGTTTACGTCACCAGGCAAAAAGTGTGACAACTTGTCCCGCCTCAGGCGGGAAACAGCTTACCCATATTGTCCGTATTGGGCGTTAGTTTTTTAATATCTTACAATCTGAAATAGAGTTTGACTTAAAAATTCTTCTAATATCTGTCGTATCTGTTCACATTAATAGAATCATTTTACTAATAACATGAAGACCTGATACTCTCAATACCCTTGACAAGGTCTTTAAAATCAAGATTATATTCATCCATAAATCTTATAGCGATCATACCACTCGACCACACATAATTCCCGCCATAACCTAACATTTATGTTACTGCCACATTACACCCGTTAGCCCAAACATTCGTTGACCAAAATGAATGGAGATAGTATTTTCTCCGATAATCATTGTCAGTGTTGTAGCCGGGCGATGCTGTACGGCCTAACACTTCACGACATTTTTCCCTGTGTAATGGCTGTTGCCCCTCATATTTTCCTTCATTTGAAAACACCAAGGCTATTTTAACAACATTATAGAGGGTGGACCATGGATCAAAATCATTCTCATTGATCTATTGCAGTAATCTCAAATTATCATTAATTGCTATAAGTACCGTTTGAACCTCCTTTTAAAAGTAGCCATATCGCAAAGGACATTTCTCCTATTATACTTGGTAGTGCTACAAATGCTAAAAAGATTGAACTATAATCTTCATAATTTCTGAGAAAGAAGTGTGCCCCGGTGTCAGCCATGTACATTATCCCGGCAATGACGAGAAAAAATGCTATTATCTTTGGCTTTCCTATAATTTTCCCCAATAGTATAAGATGAATTCCGAAAAAGAAAAGTCCTATTAACCATATTGTATTAAAAATGTTAACCTGTTGCAGAATTTCCTGACCAGAAGTTAACTGCAGTGTAACGGGCAGTGCAAAAACTGCCACTCCCATTATACCAGCATGCATCATTCTGAAGAGTGTACTCAAAACTGACAGAATATGAGACTTGTATAGCTCGTATAAGGCCCAGGCGACAATAACATCAAACACAACAGTAATTAAGAAAGCCAGAATGCCAAATCTCACAATCAAATTATTCTTCTGAATGGTAACAAGAGGATCATTCAGAATTGATTCCAAAACAAAAAAATTGGCAAATATTGCAGCAAAAAAAATAACCAAATAGCTACTTCCTGCTGTCACCGATAAAGATCTTGATTTCGTCATTTTTTTTTTTTTGGTTAAACTAATAATTGCCTTTTATTTACGCTTAAAACCTGAAAAGTCTTTGACTTTTCTCATAGTATTCTCCAAACTTAATATCACATTTCCCCGGCGACAACTGAAATGACCACATTCCCCTTTTTATGGCCATTTTCAACATATCTATGTGCTTCTGGTACCTGATCTAAGGGAAATCGTTTATCTATCACAGGCCTTAATTTTTTTTCCTCAATAAGCTTTTTGAGAAAGATCAGATTCTCTATGGTTTCTTTTGTAGGCTTTTTAACAGTAAGAAACTTTCCATTTCTTTTAAGCAGATTTTTGCTCTTAGAAAGTGAAATTTTTCCAACTGCATCGAAAATAATATCATACTTCTCATTATTATCCAAAAAATTCTCCCTGGTATAGTCAATAATCTTATCAGCTCCGAGTGATTTTACCATTTCCATACTTGTTGTACTGCATACAGCTGTAACTTCTGCTCCAAAGTAATTGGCAAGCTGAATTCCATAACTTCCTACTGAACCTGAAGCACCGTATATCAGGACTTTATTCCCGGCACTGATATTTCCTTTTCTGAGAATATATAAAGCAGTCATTCCTCCAACAGGAACGGCGCAAGCTTCTTCAAAAGCCAGGTTAGCAGGTTTTTGCGCAATCACACCGAGGTTACTTTTTTCAGGCACACAAACATATTCGGCATTGGCACCATATGAAAGTCCGGTAGTGGTTCCAAAAACCTCATCGCCTTTCTTAAATCCAGTCACTTTTTCTCCTTTGGTCTCAACTATACCTGCGAACTCAACACCAGGGATCTTCTGTGCTTTAAAACCAAAAATCAGTCCAGCCGGAAGAAGAATCAGTCGCGGGATTTTTCGAAGAATCACATCGCCGCGGGTTACAGTTGCAGCATGTACCTTTACCAGAACCTCATTAACTCCAGGTTCAGGTTTGTTGACCTCACGAATCGAAAGGACATCCGGAGGTCCGGATTTAATAACAATAATTGCTCTCATTTTCATCCCTTACTCTTGAATATCTTGATCATGAACGAGGTTTTACAAATATTAACAATTTGATAAATACATTTGTTTAATGATTTTAAATTTTTCCTGACAGTATTTATCCAGAATGAAATAGCTCTTCTATTACTGATTGGATCATTAATATAACTTTTCGGCCAGATGCCAAAAATCAAAAATCAACATAATGTTCCATGGAGTTACCACAATGAACAATTATAATTTCCTTATCCGGAATAACATATATGTTTTGTCCTAAATTTCCGGAAGATGTAAATTGAAAAGTAGAATCACAGTTTGAATGTCCCCACCAATGATAATTATAATAAATTTTTTTACAGCCATTTTCAAACCAGCCGGGATAAATCTTACGGGGAATTGTCGTATTCTCCCGTGTTGATTCCAATACCCAATTCTAAAGATTATCTGATTCCCATTCCAGTTGCCCTCATTCAGGAATAGACGCCCAAATCTGGCGTAATCGATAGCTCTTGCAATTAAACGAGTTGGCATATATTCAAATCCTGATTTTTTACCATCGAAAGAGAATAGCGCATCGTATTCCATTATTTTTGACTATAATTTTTCTTCAAGGTACTTTGACACAGTTTTTTTGCTGCTCTTTCAATAATTAATCCCAAATAACTGGTATTGTAATTGCAAAATTGGAAGCTTCTCTCTGGCTCAGTTGCGTTCTTCAATATAATTGGAAATTTACTTCTAAAATTCGGGTGTATTCAAGTTTTTAACTAACGGTCAAATTTTGGATCGTTATTTTGCGGATTTAACTGATAGTCAAATTTGTGCGAGGAATGCCCCATAACGGTTGCATGTATGGTGTCGTTTCGCGATTCGGAGTACGAACCTGTCAAACCGCCACATAGTTTATTAAAATGTAATGCACTTAAATACAGCATTTTTCGCCAAATGCACCATACACGATGTTGTGTGGTCGTGCATGTTTAGTCAAAATTAATCTCGTTTTGCCAATTAAAACTCATTGCATCTTCAGACCATTCTGGCCAGTGTTTAAACCACTCTGGCACATCGCATTTTTTTACTCTTTCCATTGGGAAATATGGTTTTATATCAAGAATAGGACTTCCTGGTTCTGCATCAATAAAAGGTGTAAGTATAATCCCATTTTCAATATCAATTTTTTCGACTGTAATTGTACTAATCATAATTGGATTAGGTCTGGCCGGGGCACGAGTTCCAAATATACCTATTCTATCCGGTGTTTTTTTAAATAGTTTTTCAGCATTTAGCGTTTCCCTATTTTGCTGTTCATCAGTTAAATGCGCCCACCAAATAATTTGAAGATGACTAAAGCCTTCTATCTGGCTCAGTCCTGGTAAGTAATTTCTATCAAGTTCGATAGCATTTTTATCCTTGATAAACTTAACTTGCCCAATAGCATTTACTTAAAATGTTTTATTCATAATTAACACTATATTAAATGATTAAACTTTTTGACTTTTGAACCAATTTGATATTAAATTGAACGATATAAGTAATCCCAAAACCCATATCATACAAGTGAGAATAAAGATGGTTTTAGACATGTCATTCACGCTATAAGCATTCGCTTACTTGAGTGCCCTTTTCCTTTGGAGAAAAACACGAATGGATACTAATGCTAAAACTAGATACAACAAATTCCAAACCCCAAAACTAATGTAGCCTGGTGTGGTTAATACCCAGCCTAAGTCCACTGCAGTCCAAACCGCACCAATAAGACTAAGAATTCCATTGAGATTGAACAGGACTTTCGCAAATCTCTCCAGCTTAGTCGTTCCAAAAAAGGAAGCTGCCAACCAAGTTCCTATACCAATACCACCATATCCCCACATCTCAAACGCCCATGCGAGAGACGTTGGATTACCCATTGATAATGCTTGGAGCATTACTGCTTGATCAGGTGTATATACAGAAACCACTGCTGGAATATATGTAGTCTGAATGATGTAATTAATGCATACGATGCCACCTCCAGTGATTCCGAATACTAATCCTGCCATGGGTGAATGCTTCGAATCGGCAAGTAGATAAATAGCGATTAAAAGCATGAAGCTACCACCGACGAGAAAGAATCCAAAATAAAATGGGAGACTTTGAATCACATGGTAATGCTGAACAAAGACAGCTGCACTCTCCCATGGAGGTTG
>JAFGOO010000084.1 GCA_016926455.1 Methanosarcinaceae archaeon
GCCATCCTTTGACCCTCCAGCCCATGCCTTGTGATGTCTACTTTTTTCCACCTTAATGGATGGTCTAAATTTCGGGGTCAATTATATTGATAAGGAAACTCTTTGATAAGCGTTCCTTTGTGATAAATCTTTAATGTTTGTTCTTTGACATAGATTGTTGCGTAAATATAGTCCCAGGCCAAGGTGGGATCGATGAGAAATTTTTCAGCAGCAATGGTAATCTTGCCGCTTTTGCGGATGCGGCAAATAAAAGAGACTTTTCCCGCCGGAACCTGTTGAAAATGAAAACGGGAGGGAAAGGTAGAGGGTGAAGCCAATAATTGCGGAGTGAACTGCACAGAACGCTCATATTCCATTGACGTTTTTCCGCCGAGGGGAACATGGGCATGTTGTGTGTTCGCCGCCGTTTCAAATGCCTTGACTTCTCGTTGTAAATCAGGAAAGGCTTCAAGCTCCTGGCTATTCAGCACGAATCGTTGGAAGAGACCGTTAAAGTTTTCAATCGATCCATTCCGCCAAGGCTGACGCACAGGAATAAAGACCGATTCGACCTGCTGTGCCAGACAGAATTTGGTGAGGAGTCCGGCAGAGCGAGGATACTGATTACTCCCCCGAAACTCTAAGGCATTGTCATGCTGTAAGAGCGTCGGAACTCCCATACGCTGCCACACTCGAATCACCGCATTCACGACCGTACTTGCCTTGTGGTCTTTTCCGACCTCAAGGCCAACGCGTCGACTACAGACATCTCGGAGATGATAGAAATAATATTTCTGAGAACTGCCCTTCAGGTAGCGTGGGCCAACTACGTCGAGTTGGTGTAATTGTCCCGGTTGAGTCATCTGAAAGGCAGGATAATGGCGGTCAATCACCTCTCGAACAGAGGCGGCTTGAGGCGTCGCACCAATTAAATCATGCCTCACCAAAATATTATGAACCGTTTTCACGGAGGGAGGATCATATCCGAGTTCTTGGAGTTCTTTATGAATCGCTCCCGCTCCAATTAACGCATATTTGGTCTCGTCGCGTTCTCGTTTTTCTCGACACTTTCGGATATTCACAATCGCCGTTTCCAGGGCGTCTTCTGTCTGATTCGCTTGATGGTGTGGCGCGCTGGATAAATCATAGAGCCCATCTAACCCATATAATTCATACCGGAATTTCCATTTAAAAAACCAGGTTTGACTATAGCCTAAACTCGTATAAATATGCGAAGGCTCTTCCCCTTCCAAATACCGCTTCATAGCAATCTTTCGATCTTCATACAACGTGTTCATCGCGCTCACCTCCAGAATAACATCAGTTTTTCTAGAGGCAGCATACACAAGCCACGATGTGATTACAATAATATGTATTTTCAACATGTATAACGTGTTTACAGTCAATGTTATCATCTGACGTTATAAGGTGCTTTCAACAAAACACACAGCGATGTGCTTACACATCACAACTAACCTTTACTCTGGAAGTAAAGCTCTTTTAATTGGCATTACAGACTTTGAAGATAAAAATTTTGCAACGCTTCCTTATATTAACGAAGATTTAACTTTTTTAGAAGAGGCATTAATGCAGAATGGATTTAGCATCAAGAAACTCGAAGGAGCGATAACACGTGAGCAGGTATTTACTGCTATAGAAGATATGATAGCTTCAGCGAGTGAAAATGATCGAATCATTATTTACTTTTCATCACATGGATTTCAAGACTACCGCTCTCCTACTGAAGGATATATTGCATGTAGCGATTGTGAAAAAGATAGACCCACTGTAAATTGTTTGAGTTTAAGCTATCTTGATACAGTCGTAAAGAACTGCATAGCTAAACCTGTAAAACACATCTTGATTATTATAGACAGTTGTTTTGCTGGATTGGGTGTTCTCACAAAAACAACCGAATACCCCGATATTGCGAGAATAGCGACAAAAGAAGGTGCTCATATGATGACAGCAGGTATGGCGGAACAAGAAGCGCAGATGGATCATCAGTTAAAGAAGAGCATTTTCACGTACTATATAACACAAGGTATGTCTGGAGAAGCCGATTATACAAATGATGGCATTATCACATTAACAGAACTTCATCTGTTTGTTCAATATGAGGTTGCTCGTAAAACAAAAGGCTTCCAAATACCAATGATAGGAAGGATTGCAGGACAAGGTGAAATGATTTTTGATAAACGTTGAATTTTGATGAGGTGATGAAATATGAGCTTTTTTAAAGGAAAAAAAGTTAATGAGATTCTTAAAGAGATTGATATTGAGGAAGTAAAAAAGCAAGAAATCCTTGCTGAAATTCGTTCAAAGAGGATACAATCAAATATAGCGATATTGACGGCCATTGGTACTGTTATAGCTTTTATCGTCTTGAATCTATCTCAGATAAAAGAATTTTTTCCAAAACCCAAAGTTAAAATACAAGTTGAAGATCAACTCATTCTCAGGGAAGGAAAAGTGAGTGTATCAAAGATAGAAGGAAATCAGAATAAGAAGATCGTTTCTTGTTCAGCAAAAGAAGCTTCAGAATGGCTTTCCCTTGAGCCTGGTTCTTATAATATAGTCCTTCAATATCAACATCAGGAAATCTGGTCTATCGATTTTTTGCTTGAATCCAGAGAGTATAAAGTGATAAACATTCCCTCTCAGTTTACGGGAAATATCAAAGTGTTTGTTAAAAATAACACCCCAACCCCGTTACCAGAAGAAATGCTTGATGTCAAAATTGATGTAACTGGGAATGGCTATTTATGGGTCTATGAATTGACAAAAGAACAACGATATTCTCGAGTCTATCCAGATCCATCACTATCGAAATATGACAATGCAATAACTGTCGATAAGACCTTCACATTTCCAGATAAAAACAACCTTGCTCTATTTGCTGAAACTAATGAGACTGAAGAAACACTTCTGTTTGTAGTTACCTCTCAAAAGAAAGAAGATTTTGCTGATAAAATTGCAAGTCGTATGACACAAATTATTCTTAAAACGAGCGTTCAAGAGAAGGAGAATAACTGGGGTGTTGCAAAAATTACCTACCATATAAAGAAGCCATGAGAATGGGAATCGTAGCTAATATGTTAAAAATAAAAAACTTCTAACAACCGCTTGCAAGGGAGCTTGTCCGCCGTCTCGAATTGGAGAATGTCCTCGTTTTAAGGTTTTTCGGTGATGTCAAGTTAGTTGCGTTCCACAAGGGGCGGCCAAGCCCCCTGAAGCGAAGCGTTCGACGGTTTCGAGTCATATCCTAAAGAAAAAGAAGAACGCGTATCAACACGTCAGTTCGGATGAAAAATCATTGACAAAATGCTATTTCATTCTAGAATAGAACGAGAGACGATTTAGTGCATTGAAAGACGATTGATTCAACTCATAGAGAGGGCAGGATGACGACGAAAACGACTACCTCACATTCTCAATCATTTCAGCATATTCCACGCCATATCTCGACCATCATTCATCAATTTGCAGATGACGCCAAACTGCTCTTTCCAAAAGAGATTATGGCAGAATATTTGTTTGGGTCATATGCCAAAAATACCTATACATCTCGCTCTGATATTGATATTCTTATTCTTGTCAACCATTTTTCTCCTGACATGCAACGTCAATTGAGTGGCTTAGCCTCTGACTATTCTCTTGAATACGATCTGTATATTTCTCCAATTGTGAAAGACATTGATGTCTGGAAAAAAAATCAATCCTTTCAGACGTTGTTTTATCAGGAAGTCACAGAATATGGGATTCTACTATGACTGAACAGGCTCGGAATTTATCAGCGTATCGTCTTGAGAAAGCCCATGATTTGTTAGAACAAGCTGAACTCTTGTTTCACGGTCACCGATATGATGGCAGTATTAATCGCTCATATTATGCCATTTTTAACGCGATTCGGGCGATTCTTGCCTTAGTGGGCTTGGATAGTCAAACGCATAAAGGGGTTATTTCATTTTTTGACCGATATTTTGTCAAGCCTGGGACATTTGAGAAAGCGTTTAGCAAAATCGCCCATACGGCATTTGATGTGAGACAAGTCAATGATTATGAGGACTTTCAAGATCCGACAGAAGAACAGGCTCGAACTCAGCTTGATCAGGCGAAGCGCTTTCTTCAAGAAATTGCAGACAAACAGGAGCAATTTGTTCAAGGAACGTTA
>JAFGOO010000085.1 GCA_016926455.1 Methanosarcinaceae archaeon
ATACAGAACACGATAGGGATATCAATGCTGCAATCAACATCAAGAAGTTTGCACTCCAAAATCAAAATCTAATAACTGTTTGACACCTTCTGAACGAGGGGAAGAGCTTGTGGACTTGTGAACGATGGTTCAAAGAATGAAGCAAGAAGCTCCATGCGTAAGCGTGGAGTAGTTCACGAGTTGCATTTGATTTTATCGATATGGAAGTTATGGTCAATAAGACGCCAGCAGGCTTCTTTGAGATTGTGACCAATGGTATACCTAATACCCAAATGCCATCATGGAGTGGTAGACTCTCTGAAGATGAATGCTGGAATGTGGTCGAACGTGTGTGGATTTTCCAGTTCAGTGACTATCCACCATCTCCTTATATAATAGAAAATCCAACCGAAACTGAATTAAGGTCACTACCAGAAACATCCGAATCAACTGAATCATCTGCATCTGCTCCTGAGAGCCAGACACCTCTTGGCACAGGCATGCTGATCATCACTGTCATGATGGCATATCTGGTTGTAAGAATACGTGAAAGTTGAAAAGACCGTAATTGCAAAGAAAAACATGAATCTATATCCCGCTCAATGAAACCAAGGTATGCACTCATATTTTGGGTTGTATCATGATAACAAAAGCTAGCAGATGAACTGTTCTTCTAACCGGTTCGCCCGAACATCTTGTCGAGTTCTTTTCTTTTAAGGGCTACCATGGTAGGCCTCCCGTGTGGACAGTTATAGGGATTTTCCGTCAGCTTCAGTTGCCTTACAAGATTCTCCATTTGTTGCAGGCTGCAAAATGCACCTGCTTTAATGGCTCCGCGGCACGCCATGGCCTTGCAGACATTCTCGTAGACACCTGTCTCATCCTTAATTCGGCCGGCAGAAAGAATGTCTGAGATAATGTCATGTACAATGTCGGTATTCTCCAGTATTCCAAATATGCTTGGGATTGCGGTAACAACATAGGTGTTAGCACCGAATTCCGAGATTGCGAAACCGAACTTCTCAAGATAGGGGATATACTCTTCCAGTAGCACTTTTTCCTTCAGCCCCAGTTCCAGAGTTGCCGGGGTAAGGAGTTCCTGCCAGCCCGAGTTTTTTGAGTTCCGTACTTGTTCGTATAATATTCGCTCGTGTGCAGCATGCTGGTCAATAAGCAAAATACCTTCTTTAGTTTCTGCAACAATATAAATTAAATCAAACTGTCCCAGAATAGTGATATCATCGAGTGCCGATGTCCCACTTTTATGGTTATGAGCTTCATTTCTTTTATCGGTGCGTTTCAGACGCCGCTGCGTATCCTTAGAAGTTGCTCGATATGATTTAGGTTTTTCACGTATGATGTTATTTATCTCCATTTCAGGAGTCGAAGTTTCAAACATCTCCTGTACAGTACTATCCTTCCGCTCGACAATGGGCACAAGCAGGGCTTGTTTAAGCGCGTTCTCAACAGCTTCTCTAACAGTATCTGAAACTTCTCGTTCCCTGCTGAGACGGACCTGGTTCTTTGATGGATGGACGTTCACGTCCACTTCCTTTGGATTTAGTGTAATCTTTAAAACAGCAGCTGGATATCTATTTTTTGGAATGCGTGTGTAGTATCCCATCCGCAGTGCATTACTGGTAGCTTTTGAGGACACACTTCTACCATTAATATAAAATGACTGCAGGTCGGTTTCACTTCTAGTAAGTTCCGGTTTTGATATAAAACCCGAGATTCCGATCAAGTCCGACTTAAAATCAACGGGAACAAGAAATTTTGCAATATGACTACCAAAAACTTGTACTATCCTGTCAAACAAGTCTCTAGCTGGCGGTGCGCGCAGAATCATCTTTTCATCAATAACCAGTGAGAAAGAAACGTCGGTGTTTCCCAGTGCATAGCGTTCAACAACATCTATGATATGCACAAGTTCGGTGCGCTTGCTCTTCAGGTACTTCCTGCGTGCAGGTGTATTGTAAAACAGGTCTTCAACATGTACCGCTGTTCCAGCCGCAGTCCCTGCATCCGAAATACCCTTTAACTCACCGCCTTGGACGACCACCTTAGTTCCAGCAACTTCTTCCTTCTGGCGTGTAACGATCTCAAGCCTTGCAACAGCAGCAATGGATGAAAGGGCTTCCCCTCGAAATCCCATGGTTGAAACGCAAGCAAGGTCTTCTATTGTCTGTATCTTGCTGGTCGCATGCTTTAAGAATGCCATGGTCGCATCACTTCGATTCATTCCAGAACCGTTGTCTATAACCGTTATATGCCAAGGCAGGTGCCCCTTAAGTTCTACTCGGATATCGCTAGCACCGGCATCGATTGAATTGTCAATCAGTTCCTTTACTACGGATGCTGGTCTTTCTATCACTTCACCAGCAGCAATCTTGTTGACCGTAGCTTTGTCAAGGACGTGTATCCTGTTATTTGCATCACCTTCTGTATTGGATTTCATATCAATTGCCCTCGTATTTTTCAACTTTCTTTTTAAGTTCATACAACAGGTTCAGTGCATCCATCGGTGTAGTCTTATTAATATCCAGACCTCTAAGTTCTTCCAGAAGAGGATGGTTTTTGTCCTTCTTTGAAGCATCATTTGAATCAAAAAGGATTAACTGTGTATATTTAGCATTCTCTCTTCCTTTTCTGCTTATTTTGTTCTCATACCCGCTTATATAGCTCTCGTTTTCAATATCTTGCAGTATCTCCTTTGCCCTCTGGGTCACTTTATGCGGAACCCCCGCGAGCTGTGCAACATGTATGCCGTAACTTTTATCGGTTGCACCGGGCATGATCTTCCTTAAGAACACTAGCTCATGTCCGTCTTCTTTTACAGCGATATGATAGTTCTTCACACGTTTGAGTGTATTTGCAAGGTTGGTAAGTTGATGATAATGGGTTGCAAAAAGAGTCCTTACTCCAGTCCGTCCTTTGTTGTGTAAATGCTCCACAACAGCTTTGGCGATGCTGTATCCATCATATGTACTTGTACCTCGCCCAATCTCATCGAGCAGAACAATGCTCTTCGAAGTGGAGTTGTTCAGTATGTTTGCAAGTTCCACCATCTCAACCATAAAAGTGCTCTGGCCGCTTGCAAGATCATCAAATGCCCCAATTCTGGTAAATAACCTATCAGCAATTCCAATGGATGCATGGGATGCAGGGACAAAAAAGCCAGCCTGTGCCATGATGACTATGAG
>JAFGOO010000010.1 GCA_016926455.1 Methanosarcinaceae archaeon
AACGAGGGGAAGGGCTTGTGGACTTGTGAACGATGGTTCAAAGAATGAAGCAAGAAGCTCCATGCGTAAGCGGGGAGTAGTTCACTATATACTGGTTATTATGAAAGTCGTAATCGTAGATGGGTATGTGGACGAACCAGCATGTCTTGGTGTGCCTCCATACATATCCCCTTACCCTAGATACCTTGCAGGTGCACTTCGAGAACGTAATATTTTGTGTAATGATATATTTTATATTACGATTGATCAACTGCGCACGGTTTCTGTTGACTATAGAGAAATCATTGAGTGTGCAGATATTGTGATTGTTATTGCAGGTATAACTGTGCCAGGTAAATACCTGCGTGCATCTCCAATCAAACCCTCTGAAATTGAGAATATTTTTAAGGCTGCATCTGGAATAAAGGTTCTCGGAGGGCCTATACGCCTTGGATTTAGTAAAGAAGGCGGAAGATCTGCTTCAAAGATTGGAATCGATGAGGAAGATGTGGTGCTGGCACAGGGTGATGTTGAAGCCCTTGTGTATGATCTGTTCCAAAACAGTTCTCATTTTTGCAATCCAGAAAAACTAGAACACCGTTTTAGGACCGTTGAGGAAGTTGCACGGTGGGCTGTCAAAGGGACATTTATAATCAAACAGCATCCAGATTACCCACATCTCATGTGTGAATTAGAAACGTACCGTGGATGCGGTCGCAAAAAACACTGTTCATTCTGTACAGAACCTTTCTACGGGGCATCCGACTATCGTGCAGTTCAGGATGTAATCTCAGAAGTAAACGCGCTATACGCGGCAGGTGCCAGGTACTTCAGGATTGGGCGGCAGCCAGACCTGTTTACCTACCATGGCGTGGATAAAGGAGGGGATATTTTAGAACCCAATCCCGAGATTATCGATTCGCTCTACAGGGGCATCCGTAATGCTGCACCAAAGTTGCGTGTTCTGCACATGGATAACGCAAACCCTGCAACAATTGCAGAATTTCCTGAAAGGTGCCGTGAAATTATGAAAACAATCATAAAATTTCATACACCAGGCGATGTGGCTGCGCTTGGGATGGAAAGTGCAGATCCAAGTGTGGTCATTGCCAACAATCTCAAAGCAATG
Organism: Methanosarcinaceae archaeon; assembly: GCA_016926455.1. Lineage (GTDB taxonomy): Archaea > Halobacteriota > Methanosarcinia > Methanosarcinales > Methanosarcinaceae > JAFGQV01. The sequence continues at coordinate 1,109 of JAFGOO010000010.1, forward strand.
CCAGATGATGTGTTTGATGCGATTAAGTTAATAAACGATGTTGGGGCAGCACGCGGAGAAAACGGCCTTCCAGAACTTTTACCTGGTTTGAATTATGTTCATGGTCTGCGCGCTGAGACCAAGAAAACCTTTGAAATGAACTATGATTTCCTGAAACGAGTACTCGAGTCAGGTCTTCTTGTTCGGCGAATAAACATAAGACAGGTAATGGCATTTCCAGGAACTATGATGTATGGCAATGACACACTCGTAAAAAAAAACAAGAAACAGTTTTTGAAATACAAGGAAATGGTCCGAAGGGACATCGACCTGCCAATGCTTAGAAGAATTGTACCAACAGGAACTGTACTTCGTGAGGTTATGTGCGAGGTCAGCAACAATATAAGTTTTGGACGCCAGCTTGGTTCGTATCCAATCCTTGTTGGCGTCCCAGAAAAACTCCAAACTGGAAAATTCATGGATGTAACAGTTACAGGACACGGTCACCGTTCAATCACTGGTATACCATATCCTCTTGAAATAAACCACGCATCGTTTTCATTGATAAAAGAACTCCCAGGTGTTGGGAAAAAAAGGGCAGTAGAAATACTTCGGGGAGTACCCTATGAAGACGAGGAGGATTTCATAAAGAGGATTGATAATGGAAATGAGTTAATCCGGCATATAGTGATATGAAACCATTTTTATGATCCGAAAACTAGCCAACCAATTTTCTTATAAGTTCAGTATCCTTGAGTATCTTGGCACTTACAAAACTACCAACCAGAATATTCATGTAAAAAGTAAGTGCACGCCATGCCACCACAGTGATCCCAAGCAGGGACGAAGTCACAAAAACAGAGAACAGAGGGGTAGCCCCCAATTCTGCCACACCACTGGCACCCGGCGTCGCAGGTAAGACCATAAAGATGGAAAGTAGCACCTGGGCTGCAAAGGCGATAATAATGGAAGGGTTTTGATTAAGTCCTATAAGGATTATCGGTAGCATCGTATACTCAACAGTCCAGGATAAAAGAGTACATATTAAGCCGCACAAAAGTCCTCTTCGACCTTTTGTCAAAAACAACCATACACTATTATGAAATTGTTCAAGTTCCGAATCAAGCCTTTCGAGTACAAGTGAAAGTGAAGTGTCTGTTCTTTTACCAAGGATACCTGCTATTCGGTAAACAACTGCATGCATGAACGCTCTTCTATGTTCCGGTTTCCACATTCCGTAAAGAAACAATAAAATAATTGAAATAATAAGGACATCTGCCAAAACGAATAATGTATCGAATTTATAATTCGACAGAATGTCACGAAAGATATACAATGCAAAAGGTGCAGCAGCCAATAGCAAAATCGCATCCAACAGCCTTTCGCAGAAAACTACAGAAGTCGCACGCCCAATTGGTATCCTATTCTGGTGCAACAGGTGGATTCTTAAAGGTTCACCACCAGCAGATGAAGGGGTAACTGCCGCGGCAAGTGTACCGGAAATCGCAATCTCAATAGACCGTAAAGAGTTTAGTTCATAGCCAAGAGCCTTACACATGAATTTTGTTCGTATACCCAGTATCACATAAGAAAATGCATGCAAAGCAGCCGCAGCAAAAAAATATTCATATCTAATGTGCAGAATTGCATCAATGGTCGTTGGATCTATTGTAAGCGCAAGAACCACTACGATTGAAAATACGCTTATCATGAGAGACAATGTTAGCCATTTTCTAAACTTGTTCATGCCAATAAAATATAGTATTAAATGTGTTTTTAAGAGCCGTTGTCTGAAAAATCCAATTTTGGATTAATAAGGTCTTCACTGACACGTGAACCTTTTCTTATTGTCATTTTTGGCCAGATTTTAATATTTGAATGTATTGTTACATTATCGCCAATAGTTACTTTTGGCCCTATTACGGTACCATTTTCAAGACTACAATTTTGTCCGATCACTGTATTCTTATCTATAATTGAACCTGAAATTTTTGAGTTCTCCCCAACGGTCACATCGTTGAATATATATGCTGATAAGATTCTGGAATCGTCCTTAATCACGCAGTTTGCACTTATTACGGTGTACGGTCCAATCAGAACGTTATCTCCAATAGTCACGTTTTCCCCGATAACAATTGGTCCTACAATCGCTGAATTTGATCCAATTGATACATTATGTTCTACCCTCAAGGGACCTTTGATGCGCGCATCTTTCGTTTTGAAATGTCCTCCAATCGTAGTTTCTGGCAGGAATTCAAGCATCCAGCGCTGTGCCTGCCGGTATGCTGCAGGACTTCCTACATCTGTCCATTGTCCACTGACAAGCAGACCATTTATTTTTTTACCTTTGGCTAGAATTGCGGGAAATAAATCTTTTGCAAAATCATATTTAGTATTTGATGGGATCCAATCAAATATTTCGGGGTTGCACATGTATATGCCTGTACTTGCCAGATTACTGAATATCTCACCAGGCCCGGGTTTTTCCAAAAAGCGATGTATTCGGTTATTGACATCCATGTCGGCGATACCAAATTCCCGTGGGTCGTCAATTGATATCAACCCTATTGTCACTAGCGAATCGGCCATAATGTGGAATCTGTACATTTCACGTAGATTCAGGTTCAGTACATGATCTCCACCAAGTACAATGAATGGCTCATTGCGGAGGAGTTCTTCAGCGTTTTTTACGCCTCCGGCAGTTCCTAACCTTTCATCCTCGTACACATAATCGATATGTACACCAAACATGCGTCCATCCCCCAATTCCATCTCTATCATTTCGGCCATATATCCGAGTGTTACCACAATGTCGGTAAAGCCTTCCTTTGCAAGATGTTCGACTAAATGCACAACAGATGGTTTATTTAATATAGGTATACTTGGTTTTGGCCTTTCAAATGTTAATGGGCGCAGTCTTGTGCCCTCCCCGCCACACATAATACATGCTTTCATAAATCTTGTAATGTTTTTTTTGCTTATATTAGTAGCGATTATAAGTTAATATTGATTTAATCGTTATCAGGTAATTATAATACGGTCACATCATTTTTGTTATTAACCACCACTTACGACTGATGGGGTGCAGGAGTATGATTCATCCCATGTCTAAAAAACATCTCTAACCCTGCACCCAATTAATCGTAAATGAAAGTTTGGTGTTCAATACAAATAGATTTGATAACCACAAAAAATAGGTCGACTTTTATATTTAAGTACGGAACAAATGTTGCAAATAATAGTATGGAATTTCAAATCATCATGGCTATTCTATGCGAAAAATATTTTCAAATCGTTCTATTATTATGAAAATAAGTCCAAAAACTATGCGATTTAACTATTAGTTGAAAAGCTAATTGAATTTTTTCTTTTTGATAGCCAAAACAAATGCTAATCTATTTATGTTAATCGTTATGTTTATGAATAATTATTATAGAACAACTACAGCTATCAAGTCAATAAAAAGTTGGTGATGGTATGGAAGAAAAAATCAATATACCACTGAATGGGATGTATGTATTCAAGCCTCATGAAGAATTTGTAAAAAAAGCTAATATTAACGATCCCTCCGTTTATGAAAGAGCAGAATATGATTTTTTAGGATTCTGGGAAGAACTGGCAGAGAATATCGATTGGTTTAATAAATGGGATGATGTATTGAAGTGGGAACCACCGCATGCAGAGTGGTTTTTGGGGGGGAAACTGAATGCTTCATACAATTGCCTTGACCGACATATTGACAAACTGGGTGACAAGATTGCCATTTTATGGGAAGGTGAGACGGGTGAACTACGCACATACACCTATAGCGAACTTCTGGCTGCAACTTCACGGTTTGCAAGTGCCCTAAAAAACCTCGGTGTCAAAAAAGGTGACATTGTCACCATATACTTACCCATGATTCCCGAGGCTGTGATTTCAATGCTTGCCTGTGCCAGGATCGGTGCACCTCATAGCGTGGTTTTTGCTGGATTCTCAGCTGATTCACTTGCCCAGCGTATAAACGATGCAGGTAGCAAATTACTCATCACGTGCGATGGTTATTGCCGTCGTGGCAAGGTACTTAACCACAAAGGAAAGAGCGATGATGCCCTGAGTAAGTCCGAATTTATTGAAAAAGTGGTTGTGGTCCAACATGAAAACAATGATGTAAGTATGGAGCCTGGTAGGGATGTGTGGTGGCACGACATTGTCAAATCCTCGGACCCTTCCTGTGAGCCGGAGGTCATGGATTCGGAAGATATGCTCTTTTTGATGTACACAAGCGGTACAACTGGAAATCCTAAGGGTGTAGTTCATACCACCGGTGGCTATATGGTAGGGACCTACATCACATCCAACTGGATATTTGACCTCAAAGAAGATGACATCTACTGGTGTACGGCAGATGTTGGCTGGATTACAGGTCACTCGTATCTTGTCTATGGTCCTCTCTCAAACGGTGCAACTGTTCTGATGTACGAAGGAGCCCCAGATTATCCGGATAAAAACAGGTTTTGGGATATAATTGAAAAGCACAAGGTTAGTATATTCTACACTGCACCTACTGTAATACGAACGTTCATGAAATGGGGTACACACTGGGTCTATAAACATGACCTTTCAACGTTACGCTTGATTGGTTCCGTGGGTGAACCAATTAATCCCAGTGCTTGGTTGTGGTACTATGAGACAATTGGTGGTGGTAGGTGCCCGCTTGTTGATACTTGGTGGCAGACCGAGACAGGTATGATACTCATCACACCTCTTCCTGGTATAACCGACCTAAAACCCGGGAGTGCAACAAGACCTTTTCCAGGAATAAAGGCTGTAGTGCTTGATGATTTTGGAAACGAGTTAGTGGACGGTACTGGAGGTCATCTGGCGGTAAAAACACCTTGGCCCAGCATGATGAGGACGATATACAATGATGAGCAGCGTTTTATAGATACATACTGGAGTAAGTGGGGTCTTGAGACGTACTTATCAAGCGATGGGGCACGTCTGGACAAGGATGGTTATTTCTGGATACGTGGACGTGAGGACGACGTTATAATGGTCGCAGGACACCGTCTCGGGTCAGCTGAAATTGAAAGCGGTCTAGTGTCCCATCCTCTGGTAGCAGAAGCTGCTGTAATTGGTAGATTCGACGATATTAAAGGGCAGTCCATCTTTTGCTATGTAACACTTGAATCCGGGGCAGTTGAGTGTGAGGAACTTAGAGGAGAATTAGTTGACCATGTTATAGAGGAAGTTGGACCTATTGCTCGCCCGAAGGGTATTGTATTTGTAGATGAAATGCCGAAGACCAGAAGTGGTAAGATTATGCGACGGGTTTTGAAAGCCATTGCAAATGGAGAGGAGCTGGGGGACGTTACAACACTTCAGGATCCAACAGTTGTTGAGGACCTGAGAAGAAAGGTTGAATCGTTTTTTGAGAGGTGTTGAGGTACTAGAAGAAAAGATTGAAAGGTAAATAAAAATCGTTTTTTGTGGGTGTCCATATTTGCTGATGGCGTCCACAATTTTTTCAGCAATAAATCTGAAAAATTGTGGGTATCCTTTTTTAATGCAGAACATCGAAACAGGCGGATACCTCAATACATTGGTAATCGGTTAAGATCTCCATTGGTCCATTAACCTTTTATGATTAACATTCGATTCAAGCGCTTAACTTTGATACACTCCAACTTTGACAATTTGCTCTTTTTTATGAATAGAGTCTCTTCGTTTTAACCCAAAATTTTTCATTTTTTATCAGAAAATCCTTTTTTTACTGTTTTTATTTTTTCATAAAAAAAACATCGTAATTTAAGCCTTCTTTGCCTTAAAATTGGGTAATTTGGAGCAAAATGGACCAATAGAATTAGAAGCTGTAGTAGAAAATATGATAAGACTATCAAATTCTCAGTCCCAAAAATGGATATAAACTAGAAAAAAAAGCATTATAATCATAAAAGTGATACTGTCAAATAAGTATGCGTGAATATTCACAAAACAAAACTCTTCGCAGTGACCCAGAAAATCTAATCTAATATGAAAGTAACTGTGATATTCAAGAAGTCTGCGCTGAGTATCGATTTATTCATCCGTTAGTTCTAAGCTGTAGTAACGAAAACCACTTTACATTAAACTCGTTCTGTGCCATGAAACCAGCAATTTGATGGCCTCTATTCGAAAGTACTGGATACTTGGAAAGAGTTAAGAATTATGAAATCAACTTAATAAGTGGGAATTAGTGGGGTATGGTTAGATGAAGGATTATGACCTGATACTGATGGGTACAGGTTCTTCCATGAACTTTATTGGGCCGATGGTAGATGAAAATCCGGATATAAAAATTGCAATTATCGATAAGGATGAACCTGGGGGGATATGCCTTACAAGAGGATGTATACCATCCAAGTTATTACTTTATCCTGCAGAACTTATTAGGGAAATCGGAACCGCATGGAAATTTGGTATTGACGTGGAGATGAAAAAAATTGATTTTCAGAGTGTAATGGAAAGGATGAGAAACACCATATCAGAAGAGATTGGTCTGATACGTGAAGGACTTTACAACAATGAAAACCTAGATTATTATCCTGAAGTTGCAGAATTCGTTGCTCCTTATACATTGAAGATCGGAAATGAGACCATCACATCAAAAATGATACTTCTCTGTACGGGTTCGAAGATCACGGTACCACCTGTGAAGGGATTAGACGATGTGAACTATCTTACAAGCGATACAGTACTTAAGATGACAGAGCTTCCGGAAAGTCTTGCCATCATAGGTGGCGGTTACATAGCAGCAGAATACGGGCATTTTTTTTCTGCAATGGGGAGCAAGGTAACGATCATCGGAAGGAATCCACAGTTCATTCCTGAAGAAGAGGCAGAGGTTTCAGCACTGGCAAAGAGAGTTATGTCAGAACACATGGATTTGATCACCGATCATGAAGTCACTGAAGTGCAGATGATTGGAGATGGAAAGAAAAGGTTAACTGCAAAGGATAGAAGTAGTGGTAAAGAGATCATTATGTTTGCGGAGGAGATTCTTGTTGCTACAGGAAGGGGACCAAATACAGACATATTGCATCCTGAAAAGGGAGGGATAGAAACTGATAGCATAGGATGGATTGTTGTAAATGAATGTCTTGAAACCTCACAGCCAGGCATCTGGGCATTTGGGGATGCCACTGGGAAACATCTTTTTAAACATGTGGCGAATTATGAAGCGATTGTCGTTTATTATAATGCGGTTTTAAAGAAAAATATAAAGGTTGACTACCATGCAGTACCGAATGCATTATTTTCATACCCTGAAATAGCTAGTGTGGGGCTTAGAGAAAAGGAAGCCATTGAAAAATATGGAGAGGACAGTGCGACAAGAAGCTATAACATGAATTGCGGAAACGCTACCTCTTCCATTTGAGGTAATCCTACTATGACATGCGCTGATGG
>JAFGOO010000086.1 GCA_016926455.1 Methanosarcinaceae archaeon
CCAACAACGAGCAACAAGAGCTTTTTATGAAACATATCGGTGCGTGTAGGTTTACCTATAATTGGGCTTTAGAAAACAAAATAAGAGTCTATTAAACGGAAAAACCTTATTAAAAATAGGTCAATTCGAGCCATCGACTAAAATCTGCAATATCTGTGGATATTATAATAAAGAATTGACTTTGAAAGATAGAGATCGGCGTTGACCTGAATGCAATACAGAACACGATAGGGATATCAATGCTGCAATCAACATCAAGAAGTTTGCTTTAGATAAGCAGAACTTAATTGGTATTTGACACCTTCGGAACGAGGGGAAGGGGTTATGGACTTGTGAACGATGGTTCAAAGAATGAAGAAAGAAGCTCAATTTGTAAGCGTGGAGTAGTTCACCTTATATCATATGGGGACACAAAAAATTAAAGGAACTATTTTAGGATCGCTGAAGCTATTAAAAAACAAGGAATAAATATGAAAAATACCTGAATTGAAAGAAATAAGAAGATATGCTTTGAATTCGAAGATATTCAATACTCTAAATACGGGTTAATCGAAATCCACTATATTCATATTAACAAAGGTGATTTTATCAAACCAATTATCCAGCTGGCACTTGACCTTTTAGAAATCGACCGTGCAATCCAGATTGCAGAAGAAGCAGTTATTGGCGGTATCGACTGGATTGAGGCAGGTACTCCACTTATCAAAAGCGAAGGAATGAATTCTATCCGCAAACTGAAGAAGGCGTTTCCAGACCACACTCTGCTTGCAGACATGAAAACCATAGATACCGGTGCCATGGAGGTGGAGATGGCGGCAAAAGCAGGTGCAGATATTGTAATACTACTTGGAAATGCAGACAATTCTACGATCATTGATGCAATCCACTCTGCACACAGGTACGGCGTAAAATTGATGGTTGACCTAATCTCTGAAAAAAATCCAATCACAAGGGCAAAGGAACTGGAAAATCTTGGAATTGATTATATCAATATACATGTTGGTATCGATCAGCAGATGCTTGGGATGGATCCAATAGAAATTCTCAAACAGATTGTGAGCGAAGTGACAATTCCAATTGCGGTTGCAGGGGGCATTGATGCCCATACTGCCGCAAAGGCTGTAATCGCAGGCGCAGATGTAGTAATCGTTGGAGGGAACATCACTCGAACCGATAATGTTACCAAAGCAGCACATGAAATCCGCAAAAGCGTGGATTCACCTTCTATTACTTCCGTGGCAAAGGTATCAGTTGAAGAAGAGATTAGAATGCTCTTTATGGGCGTCTCAACACCCAACATCTCGGATGCAATTCACCGCAAAGGTGCTATGCGTGGTATCCGTTCAATGGTCAGGGGTAAAAAAATGGTCGGCACGGCTGTAACAGTGCAGACACTTGAAGGTGACTGGGCAAAGGCCGTGGAGGCAATCGATGTCGCAAAACCGGGTGATGTGATTGTGATTTACAATGGCAGCAGACACGTTGCGCCTTGGGGAGGATTGGCGACGCTTAGTTGCCTTAATAAGGGTATAGCAGGTGTTGTGATCGATGGCGCCGTACGGGACATCGATGAGATCAGGGAGCAGGAACTGCCTGTTTTTGCATCAAGCTTTGTCCCAAATGCAAGTGATCCCAAAGGTTTTGGCGAGATCAATGCGGAGATAGTTTGTGGTAACCAGACCGTGAGACCGGGTGACTATATCGTTGGTGATGACAACGGTGTGGTAGTAATCCCAAAGGAGCAAGCCTATGAAATTGCCCGCCGGGCAAAAGAGGTCGAAAAGACCGAAAAACGACTATATGACGAGATACGAAGGGGGGGGACATTATCGGAGATTATGCAAATTAAAAAATGGGAGAAGCACTAAATGTTGGACCTTCTGAAGGTGCTTGTATGCATGCTGTTTTTACTTTATTCATGCTATTCTGACATAAAGACGCGGCGCATCTCAAATAAGATCTGGTCTGTGATGCTTGCGGTGGGTTCGGTTTTTATTATTCATGATATCTTGAAAGATGGCACTTCTCATATCATCCACATGTTTCTCTCATTCATATTCATTTTTGTGTTTGTTTACCTCCTGTTCCGGTTGAACTCTTTCGGGGAAGATGAGGCCAAGGTTCTAATGTTTATCTTCCTCATCATCCCCACATTCCCGAAGATCAATGTTTTTGGTTATAATCTGCCTCTAGATGCCATACCACCGACCAACCTATTCACATTTAGTGTGTTAGGGAATGCAGTGATACTGACCGTTATCGTGCCTTTCGGCCTTTTCCTGTATAACCTAACCCAAGTGCCCATTCGCGAGATTTTCAGGAAAATCTGGTACCTATTTTTAGGTTATAGATATCCAGTATCACGTTTAAGGAATGGCCATATACGGCTGGTGGAAGTCTATGAAAAAATAGGAAACGAAGTAGTCTCACGATTTACCAGAGATGGCACCCTGATCGATGAAGCTGTCATTCAGGAACTTGAGGAGTATGTTGACAAAGGTCTTATTGACGAGAAGGTTTGGGTAACACTGGGACTACCTTTCATGATTCCGATTACGGCTGGTTTTGCAACTGCAGTAGTTTTCGGGGATCTGATATTTTACATGACAATCAAGTATCTTATGATATGACTGGGGGGGTACGAAAGAGTGCAAACTCAGGTAAGCCTTAATACATAAAAATGCTTATTATTCTGTGGGGGTGCTAGTATTGACTGATGAGTCAAACAAACAAATTAAAAAGAAGAAGGAGAAGACTGCCAGAGTTGAACCTATCAGGATCGGTGATTTTCGGGGCAGGAAAAAAAGACATCTTTTGGATACCTGTGAGTAGAATACATGAAACTACCACCCATTAAAATGAGTGGCTTTCCATCGGAGTACTGAAAGTGTGAAATTCGTTATCGTCTACATAACAAACCCAACAATGGAGGAGGCACGAATGATTGCCAGACACCTTCTTGAAAAGCGGCTGATAGCCTGTGCGAACATCTTTCCAATCAGCAGTCTTTACTGGTGGGAAGGCGAAATCGCTGAAGATAACGAATTTGTTTTACTTGCAAAAACAAGTGAGTTTTACTACGAAAAAGTAATGGATGAGGTTGAGAAGATGCATTCCTATGATGTTCCTGCCATCATAAGGATTCCTGTGAGTTCAAACAGTAAATATTTTGATTGGTTAATGGATGAGATTGAGTGAACTACCACCCTATAAATAGGGTGGCTTCCTGCTTCATTCTTTGAACCAATGTTAATAAGTCCACAGCTTCGTCCCCTCGTACCGAAGGTTTCAAATACCAATTAAGTTTTGCTTATCTAAAACAAACTTTTTGATATTAATATCGGCATTGATGTATCAGTTTTGTATTTAAATCAGGAAAATCCCATTCAGTATATTCAAGTGTTAGGTGCAAATATGGGCTAGTCCCCTCCTTTTCAAAATTGGGATACAGCCCGTCAACTATCTCAGAAACATTAATATACATATGTATTTGATATCTCTTCTAATATCTCTTCGTAAAATCGATAGGTACCTATCACTTAAGTGATGGGATTGGTCACGAACTTGATAATATGGACATGGAAATAGCAAAAGAAATTATTGTTGATTTTATTCGCAAGAAAACAGAAGAAGCGGGTGTAAGTGGAGCAGTTGTCGGGATAAGTGGAGGCATTGATTCAGCTCTCACTGCCTATCTGACCTCTGAAGCGCTTGGAAATAAAAACGTAATTGGTTTGCTTCTTCCAGAATCAAGTTTAACTCTTGCAGAAGATATGCTGGATGCTACTGAAGTTGTAACCAAGCTTGGGATCGAATATAAAACAATTGATATATCTGAAGTTCTGAAATCTTTCATTGATGCAATCCCGGATAGTGATAAGTCCTCACAACTCGCAAACGGAAACCTGAAAGCCCGCATTAGGATGTCTATTCTGTACTACTATGCGAACCTTCTCAATCGAATGGTCATCGGTACCGGAAACAAGACCGAGATAATACTGGGATACTATACAAAGTATGGGGACGGAGGCGTAGACGTGGAACCTATTGGAGACCTCTACAAAACAGAAGTTCAGGAACTTTCCCGTATTGTTGGAGTCCCAGAAAAAATCATAACCAAAGCACCATCTGCAGGTCTGTGGGCTGGACAGACCGATGAGGAAGAACTGGGAATTTCATATGCTGTAGTTGATAAATTGCTTCAGTTTTTACTTGAAGAAAAAAATACTGAATCCATAAATAATAACCTTGGTATATCAAATGAAAAGATAAGTTCTGTAATTCATCGTATAAATGCAAATATTCACAAACATCAGGTTCCTCCAGTAGCACAACTTGATGAAATACGTAAATCTTAATTGGACATTTTAACTTTTAAGCCGAGAAATTCTCCCTTTCATAAGATGGGAGATGAGTTAATATCCCAACACAACGTTAGTATGTTCTCTATTTCTTAAAAAAAAACATATCGGTTTTAAAAAATAACGTCTAATAATGCTTAAAGCCTACAAATACCTTTTATACCCCAACAAAGAGCAACAAGAGATTTTTATTAAACATATCGTTGCTTGTAGGTTTACCTATAATTGGGCTTTAGAAAACAAAATATGAGCCTATGAAACGGAAAAACCTTATTAAAAATAGGTCAATTCGAATCCTCGACTAAAATCTACAATATCTGTGGATTTCATAATAAAGAATTGGCTTTGAAAGATAGAGATTGGCATTGTCCTGGTGCGACAAGAAGCTACAATATGAATTGCCTAACAGCTATCCCCTCCATTCGGGATAATCCTACTGTGGAATGCGTCGA
>JAFGOO010000087.1 GCA_016926455.1 Methanosarcinaceae archaeon
ATGTGGGGATTCACGCGCGCTACTGCGCTGGAAACTGCTGCAGATGGAATTACAGTAAACGCGGTCGCGCCGGGGTGGATCGCCACCGCCTCGCAGCTTGATAGCGAAGTGGAAGCGGGGAAACTCTGCCCGATGAAGCGCTCCGGCACACCTGAAGAAGTCGCATATGCGGTTCGATTTCTGGCTGATCCAAAAGCAACTTACATTACAGGTCAACTGATTGTCGTAGATGGAGGAAACTCATTACCAGAAGACCGCGCCTGGAAGCCGTGACCCTGTATATGTTACTTTCGTGAGCTGAACACCTGCGTAAGTGTCTGCTTGATCGCGTCACTGTCCGGTTCCAGGTATACGTTCACATTTGCTCCCCCTTCAATTACCCTGGTTTGACCCTCTGACTGACCCTCTTCGGTTACTATTTCCCGTGCCAGCGGAGTAAAGTTGCAGTGCTGCGGGTTCATCATGATTTCAGCGGTTACCAGGTCCCACATTTCAATCTCCTCCACACCCCACGAGGCCATCAAAGAGTCGTAGATATCCGCCGCGAAGTCCGGGATGCTACCACCCTTGCGCCATACAGCTGTGTCCTTTTGATTCAGTCTGACCTGGTTGGTCGCGTCCAGCGACAACCAGGCTACTGGATAATGGCTTTGACGTGCCCATTCAGCGAGTAGAGAACTCTTTCCATACCCGGCTGGTGCTGAAACAATAGTTAATTTTCCGTTCAACCCTTTTTCGATCTTTGTTAACAAATGTGATCGTGACACTAGTCTGGAACGAGGCTTTGGTATATAAAATTTTGAGGGCAAAATCTGGGATTTCATCAAAATCCGGTTTTCCTTAGGTAAGTTTGTTAAAATCATAGCACAATTATTCTTATTACCTCTGCTAAGGAAAAACTTTATCCATTTTTTATGGTCTTCTATCATTTTGTCAGGATTAACAAACTTTGTTTCCAATTCGGCTTGAGCTGATACCAAACAGGACTGAATTGAAATTATCTGCTCCCATGAGGATATTGTGAATAGAAATAAGACAATGTCTAGAGGATAATTACCTCATCGAATTTGTCGGACTTGGATGTTAAATCCCTATAATTTTGCTATACTTAATTTTCATATTAACCTTTACTATCTAGTAACTAAATTAATTTCATTAATTAAATTGGTGAAGCTCAGAAGTTATTGAGCCACAACAATGCGGCTGAGGAATTTTTCGAGCCACGAAAGAGCAATCTGAATTAAATGAATTGTAGGAGGTCCGATGATAAAGAAAGAGATAAATGAGAATGGATTGATTGGAGATCTCTTTTACGAGGAAAATCAGATTAGCAAAGTTATTATTATGCTGGGGGGATCAGAGGGTGGTAAAACCTGGAGTAGGATAAGAGAACCTGTTGAGTTGCTCGTTCGTCGCGGATATACATTGTTATCGTTAGCATATTTCAAGGAGCAGGGTTTAGCGAACACATTAGAAGAGATTCCTCTTGAATACTTCGAGAGAGCATTTACCTGGTTGTCAAATCAGAATTGGATCGTTAAAAATGAATATGCACTTCTTGGGGGGTCAAAGGGGGCTGAAGCAGCCCTGTTGTTGGGTAGCAGATACCCGCAAATCAAGGCGATCGTTGCATTTTCACCCAGTTCTGTAGTTTGGCAAGGCATTCCGAAGAGAAGATTTGACCTTGGAAAAGCTAGCAAATCATCGTGGTCATATCAATGTAATGGGTTACCGTATCTGCCATATGCAACACCGATTAACAAGATGGCATTACTAACATTACAGCTCAGGAAGATCCACGAATTAGCCCTTCGAGATGATTTCCAGGTGGAAAAGGCATCGATCCCCGTAGAGAATATCAAAGGATCAGTTTTATTGATCTCAGGTACTCGGGATTCACTCTGGCCAGCTACATATATGAGTCAGCAGATTGAGAAACGTCTGGCAACAAAAGGTTTCGAGCATGATTTTGAACATATGGTTGTGAATACAAATCACTTTGGATTAATTATTAACAGGACATGTTGGCGGAAGGTATTTGGTTTCTTACAAGAAACCTATACCTAAGTTAAATGTGCTGTATAACAGGGTTGATAAATTGACTTGTTACTACCCTATTCTTGCGCCAGTCAAAGAAGGTGTAGCGCTTGTCATACGAACTGATATAGTAAAAAGTAAGAATCACACGGCAGAGTCTCGATAATCCCGCTGTTTCGCATGAGTAAAGCTGTTAAGCAGAACATCGGTTGTGATACAACCAATTGTATCGAAGGAGGGATTATGAAATCCACCATTTGTTTTGCCCTGATTACCATGGGCATATTACTTGTAGTAATAGTTTTTCTTCTGCTTGTGATATTCCCTGTAGATCGCTTGGAAGCAAATCCGAATTTTCCTCAACTCAAAGGTCCATATTTAGGTCAGAAGCCTCCAGGGACTACTCCAAAAAGATTTGCCCCCAATATCATCGTTAGTGAAGTGCATACAGCAACTGTGTTTTCACAAGACGGTCAGGAAGTATATTGGAGACCCATGTCAGAGGAAGTAGATGAAATCCTTTACATGAGATTAGAGGATGGGATATGGACATATCCTCAAGTAGTTACGTTCGCATCTAGATTCTTTGATTCTGATGATCCTTGCCCATCACCAGATGGAAAAAAACTGTTCTTTACCTCCTGGCGGCCTGAAAGATGGTATCAGATGTTTGGAACCACAGAAGGCATTTGGTTTGTAGAGAGAACAGAAAATGGTTGGTCAAATCCAAAATCGGTAGGTAAACCTATTAATTCAATGAACTTGCATTGGCAACTTTCAGTATCCCAAACTGGATCGCTTTACTTTTCTTCAGAGGGAGATATCTATCGCTCAATGTTTGAGAACGAGCAATACCAAGAGCCCGTTAAGCTTGCGAATGAAATAAATTCGCTTTTTGATGAGGGGCACCCTTATATCGCACCGGATGAGAGTTATTTAATTTTCTCTTCAAATAATCATTTAAATAGTCTGGGGGACTATGATCTGTACATAAGTATCCTCACAAAGGATGGGGCATGGTCGAAACCAATAAATCTTGGTGCTGGAGTGAACTCATACTATCAGGATCTATATCCAGTAGTCTCACCTGATGAAGAGTACTTATTTTTCATAAGTAATCGAGATGGGATGCATAGTGTATATTGGGTTGATTTTGAACGAATAAAAAAGCTCATTTCAGAATTTACTGAATAGGAAAAATTCTGCAAGTTTTATCTATTACCGTCAATAA
>JAFGOO010000088.1 GCA_016926455.1 Methanosarcinaceae archaeon
AAACTCGGCTAAAATCGGTGCTAAAAAGAAATACATCGGAAAACGAGCATACGTGATAATCATCAAAGACTAATCAATTATGCAACAACGCATATTTTTTAGCAACAACAGGATGGGTTGCATTAGACTTTTTGAAAAAATATGTTGAGAATCAGGGTCAGTAATATTAGTCACGAAGAAATATAAAATACAAGTAACCAAAGAACAGGTTGATGTACTCTGGAATCTATCTGAGAAACGTAGGTTACTTTACAATTTTGCATTATCTGAACGTAACGAAGCTTGGGAAAATGATAACCGTTCAATAAAGTATATTGAACAATAAAATAATCTTACAACAATTGAAAAAAGATATTTCTAATTACAGTATTGTATATTCAAAGGTATTGCAGGAAATTCTTAAAAAATTAGATGCTAATTATTATAGAACCCATTTAGATTTGGGAGTATATATTGAATATCAAATCCAGACGAAAAATTGAGGTGGTTGACATTGGATACGCCACTATTAAATGACATTATCATTATATTCGGATTGTCTATTGTTATTATCTTTATATGCCACCGTCTTTGCGTACCGACAATTGTTGGTTTTCTCCTGACAGGTGTACTGGCAGGTCCACATGGGTTTGCAGTGATTAACGCTGTCCAAGAAGTCAATATATTGGCTGAAATTGGGATTATATTACTGCTTTTTGCTATCGGTGTAGAGTTATCTCTAAAGGATATGTGGCAAATTAAAAAAGAAGTTCTTGTTGGTGGTTTGCTTCAGGTATTATTAACAATTGTTGTTGTTTTTGTCCTTATCAGTAAAATTGGTTTGAACTTCGATGAAGCAGTTTTTATTGGTTTTTTGATATCCTTAAGTAGCACAGCCATTGTACTCAAATTACTACAGGATAGAGGCAATATCGACACTCCTCACGGTAGAACAACGCTTGCAATCCTGATCTTCCAAGATATCGTAATAGTACCTATGATTCTGGTCACACCCATACTGGCTGGAGAGATAGCTAATTTGGACGAATCCCCACTCTTTATTATAGGAGAAGGGATTGGTTTCGTCCTACTGGTAATTATAAGTGCTAAGTGGGTTGTTCCCTACCTGTTATTTCAAATTGCTCGGACACGTAGTCGCGAGCTTTTTCTTTTGAGTATTATATTCATATGTTTTTCAGTTGCATTGCTTACATCCAGTTTAGGACTTTCACTATCCCTTGGTGCATTTCTAGCAGGATTGATCATATCCGAATCTGAATACAGTCAACAAGCACTTTGTAATATCTTACCCTTTCGTGATATATTTATGAGCCTTTTTTTTGTTTCGATTGGGATGCTATTGGACATCAATTATCTTTTTCAGAATCTTAGTCTCTTTATCCTTATCGCTCTAAGCGTACTGGTAATAAAATCCAGTATCGCCGGGTTTGTAACAACTCTGCTTGGATACCCTCTTCGTACGACGATACTGGTAGGGCTAGCACTCGGTCAGGTTGGGGAATTTTCTTTTGTTTTATCAACTTTTGGAATAGAATACGGTCTTCTGGATGTAAATATGTATCAGTTCTTTCTTGCAGTTTCTATCCTAACTATGGCAAGTACATCATTCATTATAGCCTTGTCTCCTCACATAGCTGATTACATTATACAATTACCACTACCCAAAAGATTGATATCTGGAATTCCAACAACAGAACTTAACAGATCGAATAAAAAAGTCCATTTAAAAGACCACATTATTATAATTGGTTTTGGGGTTAATGGAAAAAATGTTGCAAGAGCAGCGATGTCAGCAGGTATTCCGTATCTTATTATTGAAATGAACCCTGAAAAAGTCAGGAACGAACAGGTGAAAGGAGAATTGATTCATTATGGAGATGCAACTCATGAGGCAGTGCTTGAACATTCAAATATAAGGAATGCTAGAGTTATGGTATTAGGTATTTCCGATCCCGTTGCAACTCGAAGAATCGTTTCAATCGCTCACAAACTCAACCCTGCCCTTCATATGATTGTACGTACGCGCTATCTTCATGAGATGAAGCCCCTATATAACTTAGGAGCATCCGAAGTTGTTCCTCAAGAGTTTGAGACTTCTGTGGAGATATTTATCAGGGTTCTGAAGAAATATCTTGTCCCCAAAGATGAAGTCGAGAAATTCATTGCTGAGGTTCGGGCAGATGGTTATGAGATGTTTCGAAGTATTTCTAAAAAGCCGGTAGATATAAACGATATAAAATATGACCTCCCTGAAGTTGAAATAAGTACATTCCGAATCGCAGAAAAATCAGCTATTGTAGGAAAAACATTAGCTCAAATAGAACTAAGAAAAAAATACGGTGTTACATTGCTGGCCATAAATCGCAATTCACGTATAATGTCCAATCCACATGGAGATGTGGACCTTTGTGCCAATGATGTACTTGTTATCCTTGGTAGTCCTGATAAAATTGCTGAGGTCTCTGGACTATTTGTAAATAATCCAAATTAAGGCTCTGTAGAAAACCTATTTCCTACTAATTCTATATAACCTTGACATCCTTGCCAATGTTGTACTTATTACTCAAATGAGGATTTCTACAGAGTCCAAGGATCTTTAATAGAAATTCCTTCTTGAGACTGGTAGTGTCAATACTGATTGATATCAATGATGAATGGATCATGAGAAATAGATATTTATTGATGAAAGACTAAGGAAAGATGGATAAGGGATGAATTTACAGTAAAAGAGGGACACTACCCTATAACAGCAGTACATAAGTATTATGGCTTTTCAGACATTTTTCTGATGGAATAATACTAGCCTATCTAAATATGAAATATACTTTCCTAAAAATATTTATTATATCAAAATAGAGTACTCAAATGAGAAAATAGAAAGGCGAACAACGATGAAAATTGCGGATAAAGTGATTGATGCAGCATTCGAATCGAACGAGGTATTCCAGCAAAGGCTCTCAAAAATGATCAAAGAAGATCTTGGACTCAAAGCTCTTGAATTTTCAGAACAGGCGGATGACCCCTCCAAGCACTCTCTACAAAATCCTTTCAGGAAACAGAGAGCCAAACATAAAGACATTTAGACAGATCGTGAGGACTATACACAGGATCGAGAAATCAGAGTACTGCGAGTTCATTGCAGTGATAGCAGCGCGGAAGATCGGGTAAATGGAAGGGTTATTAATTGGATAGCTAAATAACTGACCAAATAACGATGTGGAATCAATGATTAAATATGAAGATCTGAACGTTGATGAAGTATTCGTGGCTTTAGATTGCTCTAAAGAGGGTTTGACATCCGAAGATGCAAAGAACAGGCTTAAACAATACGGTCTTAACGAGCTTGAGGAAAAAGAAAAAATAACGCTCATCAAAGTGTTTGTGAGACAGTTCACAAACTTCATAGTCTGGGTTTTGCTTGCAGCAGCCATAATCTCGCTGATGATAGGGGAAACCATCAATTTTCAGGTGATTATATTAATCGTAGTATTTGTCATAGTTTTGGGCTTTGTCCAGGAATACAAAGCAGAAAAAGCAATGGATGCACTGAAAAAGATTGTTGAGCCGACCACCAGGGTCCGAAGGGACGGCAGGCGAAAGGAGATACTGACAAAGGAAGTGGTGCCAGGCGACATTTTGCTTATGGAGACCGGGGACAGTATTTCGGCGGACGCAAAGATATTTGAGATCATCGGCTTGAAGATAGACGAAGCTGCCCTGACAGGTGAGAGCGCTGCAGTCGAAAAAATGGACGGCGACATGATCTTTGCAGGAACACAGATCGTTCATGGAAAATGTAAGGCTGTGGTCACAGCAACTGGCATGCAGACACGATTGGGGCAGATCGCAGGGATGATACAGGAAGTTGAAGAAAAGACCCCTCTGCAGGTAAAGATAGCAGACCTTTCAAAAAGCCTTGCAATAATAGCCCTGACAGCATGCGTCATTACATTCGTACTCGGTATGCTAAAAGGGGCTCCATTGGGTGGAATGTTGATAATAGCTTTAGCACTAGCTGTTGCTGCTGTTCCTGAAGGACTTCCATTTACGCTCACACTTACCCTTGCTTATGGAATGCACAAAATGACAAAACACAATGCACTTATAAGAAAAATGCTTGGTGTCGAGGCGTTAGGGTCTACAACGGTCATCTGTACTGACAAGACAGGTACATTGACAAAGAACGAGATGACCGTCGAAAAGATATATGTGGATGAAACATTTTTTGACGTAACAGGGGTTGGATATGAGCCAAAAGGGGACTTTTCGGTCGATGGTGCAAAAATCGATGCCATTAAACATGAAAATTTGATCATGTTGCTAAAAGCTGCTACTTTATGCAACAATGCAGCCTTTGAGGAAAAAGAAGAAAAATGGAAACTCATCGGGGACCCCACAGAATCTTCACTGGTCGTAGCGGCAGCAAAAGCAGACCTCTGGCAGGACGATCTGGAAAACGAGTACCGGAAAATCGAAGAAATACTATTCACATCCGAAAGAAAACTAATGTCAACAGTGCACGAAATTGAAGGTGAGAGGGATAAGGTGGTATTCACCAAAGGTGCACCCGAATTTGTATTAAAGAAATGCAGTTTTATCAGTAAAAGAGACCGGATTGAAGAACTTGGTGAAGACGAGGTTGCCAGGATACTTGAAAAAAACCATAATCTTGCAAGCTCTGCTTATCGTGTGCTTGCTGTTGCCCATAAAACGATGCTTGAACCACTGACTCCGGAAAACGTTGAGAAGGATCTGGTCTTTTTAGGTCTGGTTGCAATGATCGATCCTGCAAGGGAAGAAGCAAAAGGTGCAATAGAAATCTGTAAAAGAGCCGGCATCAAAGTCGTGATGATAACAGGTGATAACGACGCAACTGCAAAAGCAATAGCAAAGAATATAGGTTTATTTGATGAGATCCAGGACTTTGATGAAGTCACGGACGAAAAACTAAGGCTAATCGTTGCAGATGGAGTGATAACAGGCAGTGAATTGGGTTCATTGGATGATGAGGAGTTTGAACGTATAGTTGAGGGTATAAGCATCTATGCAAGGATGATGCCGCAGCAGAAGGTGAGGATAGTCAGAGCGTTGCAGAAAAAAGGTCACATCGTTGCAATGACGGGTGATGGTGTAAACGATGCTCCTGTCCTCAAGAAAGCAGATATCGGTATAGCAATGGGCATAAAAGGAACGGATGTGGCAAAAGAATCAAGTGTCATGGTCTTACAGGACGATAATTTCGCAACGATCGTTGAAGCTGTGAAGCTGGGCAGGGCGATTTATGAGAACATAGAGAAATTCACCTGCTACCTGATATCAAGAAACTTCACGGAAGTCATACTTATCCTGCTGGGAATAACCCTGCTGGGTTTCGATTTCTTGCCCCTTCTGGCATTGCAGATATTGTTTATAAATACGTTCGATGAGATAATGCCTGCAATAGGTCTGGGTCTGGACCCGGCAAGGGGTGAGATAATGTACAAAAGACCAAGAAAACCTTATGAGAAAATACTGAAAAAGAGGAATCTAATCCTGATCGTCAGCATTGCCCTGGTCATGGGATTAGCATCATTTATGGTATTTGTGCTGGACAACCCCACGAACCAAATCGAAAAAGCAAGAACACTAACGTTTGCCACTATTGTAAGTATGATATTGTTCGTTCCGTTCGCCTTCAGGTCTTTGGAAGATTCTATTTTCAAGATCGGGATTTTCACAAACAAGATTCTGGTAGCAGGTGTTTTTGGTACATTCCTACTGACATTAAGTGTCATGTACATCCCATTCTTCCAAGAGATACTCGAACTCACACCACTAGGTGTTACAGACTGGCTGATTCCACTATTCGTAGCACTTGCAGCAATGGGTTTTGCTGAGGTCATCAAAGCGGTGACCAAAGATGTGTCATAGTGTAAACTCATAGATCTTAACCTGACACGTAGTTGATACTTATGTCTTTTCGTAGCGGTCGCCGGTACTATCAGCCTGCAGGCACTTACAGTCTACACGCCTTTCCTCCAGGGAATGCTACGGACCGTGCCGCTTGAATTTAACGACTGACTGGTGAACTGTTCGCTTGTGAGTGGTTAGCAGTGGTGTAGTTCGGAGGTAGCTATTATTTCCTCGCGCGGACGTGTGGCGTAGATTCCGATGTGGTTCCTGATGTTGGTGGGGCGTGACCGGACCTCGATGGTCTTGGTGAAGGCTACGATTTGGTAAAATCGGCTTCAACGAAATCGCAGAGTTTCAGAGCAAAATTATTCACATCACCGTTGTTGTCTATTCCCAGTCTCCCTGCAAAATCCCTTAGTTGAGGTTTTAGAAGTATAAGTTTTCCATGTATGGTTGTGAGAAAGCTCTCAAGATAGCCATTCCGTTGAGTTTTTCTTGAAGCGATTCTTTCGTATTTGATTGCTCCGGATTGTTCTACTGCTTCTTGCTCCATAACTTCGTTCAGGAACCAGGTTATAAGCTGTTTTAGCGAACCATTACTATCGTTAAGATAATCTGATATTAAGTCGTAGAGATTCATAGTCCTGTACCTTTTTAGTGTTGTTATTCTGTAATGGGTACATGACTAATCATATTTTACAGCAATTTAGTGACGCTATCTGCTTATAGGGGATTGAAACATTATTATAGATATCAGGGCATCAAATCTGACGCCCTTTTCGTGTAAAAAGAGTGACACTCTTATAGGGGAATATAAATCAATTGGTCATTTAGACATCTAAATTATTCACTGGTTAAAAATCAAACCCCTGTTCGATACAGAAAGGTTTATAGAATGCTTCAGCGGAGTGCGGTGAAAGGCGAGCAATCGCTCTTTCTTATTCGACAAATAAGAATTTGACACTGAATCAAGCACTTCAAACCTATAGAAATAAGGACTCAATAGAAAAGATCATCAATTCCCTGAAAAATGAGATTGAGATTAAATCGCTATGATTATGGACGAAAGCTAGCTGGAGCTGTTATTATCGGGTTCATTGCACAGTTGTTCATATCTCTGATGCGATATGAGTTCAAGGAACTCAAGCATAAGTCTACAAAATTCATAAAAAAAAGCTTATTGAATTTGACAGTTACCGTGGATTCGTGGCAAAGAAAGTCAAAAAACTACATTTATTCCAATTTTGATGCGATAAATACACTGATTTTACGGCAAAAATGGGGAATATCATGACATTTTGATTCAATTTGTTGT
>JAFGOO010000089.1 GCA_016926455.1 Methanosarcinaceae archaeon
CTACACCAGTGGCACTGGTGGAGAGAGGAACCCGTCCTGACCAGCGTGTGACCATCGGAACCCTTGAAACCATTGCCGTCCTTGCAAAAGAGCGCGGTGTAAAAGCACCTGCTATAATGATTATCGGAGGCGTTGTTAATGTTCAAGAGATCATCGGAGTTCAATCCTGAATAAATGGATGTGGATTCTATAAGATCGCATTTATTCAATTAAGATAATATCAATGAGGATCAATATGATAGATAAAGACCAAAAACCCATTCTTGCAATCATGCGGCCAGAAAGTTATCTGGAGGATTCAGTTAAGATGGCAGAGGCGTTTGGGTTTGATACAGTGGAAGCTCCCATGATTGAGATCGTGGACATGCGAGATGACGAGTTTGACCAGTTTGTGAAACGTATTCTTGTTGGCAAATCAGACTATGTTATATTTACAAGCGCCAATGGAATTGATTTTACGCTGAGGAAAATCCCTGAGGAAGATAAAGATGAGTTTATAGATGCCCTTAGACACACAAATGTGATTACCATCGGTCCTAACACACATAAAGCGCTTATGAAACTTGGCATCGAGGGCTCAGGTATGCCGGCTGTTTACAGTTCTGAAGGACTTGTTGAATATCTCTGTCCGCATATTGGCGGCAAGACCGTCGATATTGCGCGAAGTTCGTTTGGAGCTACCGTACTTATATTAGGACTCGAAAAATGCGGTGCATCGGTATTTGAAACGCAGGTATATACCCTAGCAAGACCCGAAGGAGAAGCACAAAAAGAGTTGATAAGATGCGCACTTGACGGAAAAATATCAGTTTTTGCATTCACAAGTTCCATGATGGTACGCAATTTCTTTGTACAGGCTGATGTAATGGGCGTAAGTGATCGCATAGTATCAGTCCTTAACGATTCATTGGTCTCAGCCATCGGGATTCCAACAGCAAAGACCTTAAAGAATTATGGCGTTGATGTGAAAATTATACCTGATAGATATACATTTAAAGCAATGCTTGACAAAGCGAGTTCTTACATTTCCAGCAATCCCTAAAAGCTACGACAGATGCACGTGGTGAAAACGAGTGAGTGATCTTATCATCGATGATAATGCAGTTGAGCATATACGAAAACAAATAGAAAAAGAGAATGCTGAAGCTGTCCGATTATTCATAGGTGGCGGTGGTTGCTGTGAGCGATTTGAGATGACTTTTGTAGAAAATGCACTTGCAGGTGATGTCACATATCAACAGGATGGAGTAAAACTACATGTGGATAAAGCTCTTGTGGCCAACACATCATCCATAGAGATAAAATATGATGAACATCGAGGATTACATATAAACCTGCTTGAATGATACTTGGATAACGAGGAGAATAACGATGATTGGAATTTCAAAACTTTATTGCGGTACTGTTGAACCGTCTGATGCACTCAGGTACGGGCGTGATTCTAAAAAACTTCCTTCACACCTTCTGCAGTTTTCAAAGGATAAAAAGCCTGTAGTAGTATGGAACATGACCCGTCGATGTAACCTTAAATGTGTGCACTGCTACGCACATGCAAAGGACATTGAGTTTCAAAACGAACTGACAACTGAGGAGGGTAAGGAGCTCATCGATGACCTTGCAGAGTTTGGGGCTCCCGTGATATTATTCTCAGGCGGCGAACCCACTATGCGTAAGGACCTACCCGAACTTGCTGACTATGCGAGGTCAAAGGGGATGCGTGCTGTAATCTCCACAAACGGTACCCTAATAGATGAAAAAATGGCAAAGGTATTGAAAAATATCGGGCTTTCCTATGTAGGGATTTCACTGGACGGTGTAAGGGAAACAAATGACAGGTTCAGGGGTATGTCTGGAGCATTTGACGCGGCCCTGAAAGGATTACGTAACTGCCAGCGTGAAGGCATAAAGGTTGGTTTGCGCTTCACCATAAATAAAAAGAACGTTGAGGACATTCCTGCAATTTTCGATCTGATCGAAGAAGAGAAAATCCCACGTGTCTGTTTCTACCACCTTGTCTACGCCGGACGCGGTTCAAAATTGATAGAAGAAGACCTTAACCATGATGAAAGCCGCAAAACACTTGACCTTATAATGGACAGGACAAGGGAACTTCATGACAAAGGAATGCCTGTGGAGGTATTGACCGTTGACAATCACTGTGATGGACCTTATGTCTACTTCCGTCTGCTGAAGGAAAACCCGCAACGTGCCAAAGAAGTATACGATCTCCTGATGATGAACCAGGGTAATTCTTCAGGTATCGGTATTGGCTGTGTGTCTTGGGATGGGGCGGTTCACGCTGATCAGTTTTGGAGGCATTATAGTTTTGGTAATGTGAAAGAACGAAAATTCAGCAAAATATGGACAGATACCAGCAATGAATTGATGGCTGGTCTTAAGAACCGTAAACCCCTTATCAAAGCAAATGCCGACAGGTGCGCAAAATGCAAATGGTTCGATATCTGCAACGGAAACTTCCGTGTGCGTGCAGAAGCCGTTTATGATAATGTATGGGCCGATGACCCTGCATGCTACTTAACAGAAGAAGAGATAGGGTATTCTGAAAAAAAATAGATTTAGAAACGGCTCTGTAAAAAAACTATTTCCTACTAATTCTAGATAACCTTTCCAAGGTTGTGCTTATTGCTCAAATGAGGATTTCTACAGAGCCTAAAAATGCTTAATTTAAAACATTAAAAATTATTATTCAAATTAAATCAGTATGCTAAGACCTTTCGAGTTTAGTCATTAAAGATGAAATATCGAAAAACAATGCTTTTCCGACAGTTTTAATATTAATTAATTTTTAGGGTCCTTGTATTTTCTTCACTCAGCAAAGGCTTGTAAATCCTTCTTTTCTCTAATTCCAAGGTTAACGGTCATCCCCAATAAAA
>JAFGOO010000090.1 GCA_016926455.1 Methanosarcinaceae archaeon
ATCGCGGTGCCTGCGCGGTATGTGCGGTGATTACCGCATGAACCATACTACAGCCGCGCACTCTACCACTGAGTTAAGGCGGGTCAACTGTTAGATCCAAGCATATCGTATTCAGGCGCATTGCCCAAACGATGTACCCACACTCATACGCACAATAATACTTATCCTTTTCGCCGTGAAAGCTTGAAAAATGGACAAGAGTACAGGTGAACTACAACCCTATATAAATAAAGCTGGCTTACTGCTTCAAAGAACACACGCTAGGTTCTCCAAAGGCTTTAAATCGGAAACTTCCTGCTCTACTGCTTTCCATTAATAACTCAATCGGCTTTACATGTACTGATATAGACTAGTATTTGATAAAAGACATAACAAGCCTACGGATAACAATGTAATATGTGGTTTGACGTGATATATATGCGACTACGTACATTTGACTTAATTCATCTAACATTTGAAAACGGTGGTCTTCTTACTCCAAAGATGATAAAAATGTACCATTTTCTGCTCTTTCGGATCAATCAAAATGTATCTAGATCGCCTTTGATAACCATGTCAGTGATCTTGGTAATATTGGCAAGCCAGTCATCGATAACAGATTCCGCCTCTGAACGAATGCTCGTAAAGTTAGCACCCTCCTGTGGGATTATCTGCGCACTTGCAACAAGAGGCTGGTCTATTGGCTGACCGATTTGTGAAAGTATCCTCATATGCACCTCATCAACCTCTGACAGGGCATTTGCTATATCCTTTGCCATCTGGGTTGAGATGAGATTATAAATCTTCCCGATGTGGTTGATTGGATTCTTCCCACTTGTCGCTTCCATACTCATAGGACGGTTCGGCGTAATCAGGCCGTTACAGCGGTTGCCACGTCCCACAGAACCATCGTCTCCCATCTCTGCCGATGTTCCTGTCACTGTTAAGAACACAGAACATTTTTCGATGTCATCTGCCGCATTAATCCTTGCAACAACATTTCTGTCAGTATACTTTCCAGCAAGATCGACGACATAATCCTGCATCTCTTCCATGATGCTTACATAATGGTCAAGATCGTCAATGTGCCTGCCAACCATGCCACTACAGATAGTAAGCGTTATGTCGTTCGTATCACGAAGACCCATGACCTTGATATCCTCGCCAATGCCCGGGATTTTTTTCTTAAGATCTGTGATAAGCATCCGCTCTGTGTTGTACACGATCTGCTCAAGTTCAGAAAACGGTGCATGGCCCACACCGAAAGACGTGTCATTGGCGATTGGCATCCTTTTTCTGCTAAAGACATCCCGTAGGTCTGAAGAACCAGTCCCAAGCTTGCAGTCGATGATCATGTCCCTTTCAAGGTCGATATCTGCAATTGTATTCCTGACATATTCATGAGCAGCTGCGAGTGCCACAGCCTCGGCTGGAATCTCCACACCATCGAATTCCTTGGTAGCCCTGCCCACAAGCATAGTATATATAGGTTTTATGACTTCCCCACCACCAAATTCCGGGTGCGATCGGCCTGCTACAATCTGGGTCTCATCCGTATTATGGTGAAGCACTGCTCCAAATTTTTTTATGTACTCCTTACAAAGTGCACGGCTAATAGCCTCTGCCAGACCGTCCGAGATGCTGTCAGGATGACCTACGCCTTTTCGCTCGACAAGTTCTATTTGCTGTTTTTCCACGGGAGTTTGCACAAGTTTTTCGACTTTGATATTTCGCATCATACATATCATCCTCTATTTGGAACTAATTTTTTCAGTTTAATAAATATTTAAAATGTAGGATTTTATATTATTTTCTTGTTCATAAATTACTACGTATATTTAATATTTGTCATATAATTAATTACTGCGTGTAATATTATCAAAATTATATCAATACAACTCATATTAAATACCGTGAACTACTCCACTCTATAAATAGGCCGGCTTCCTGCTTCATTCTTTGAATCTGTGTTCACAAGTCTACAGGCGCATCCCCTCGTTCCAAATGTATCAAATATCAATTAATTTCTGCTTATATAAAGCAAAGTTCTTGATATTAATAGCGGCATTGACATCCCTATCATATTTTGTATTACAATTAGGACAATCCCATTCCATATCTGCAACTGTCCGGTTATACACCTGCCTGCATAACTCCAAGCCCCGCTCCATCTTTTTTCCCTAGGTTTTGTTAGGGTATATACGGAACTTGTATTTCTTACGCATAATTTGCTTGAGAGTATTTTGCTCATTTTTAGTGTCAACTAAAAGACGGAATAAGAGTCATCCCATGTCTAAAAAACATAGGCTTTCTCTACCCCTGCACCCCGTCATTCGTAAGCTTTCAACATACATACCTTTATATGTATTAACACTACTTTTAATTTAAGTTAAAAAAGATAAATAGGCTTGTATTGTAGAATAAACGTAATTTATCCACCGTTTAACTGTGGTCTTCTTACTCCAATCTAATAAATGTATTCTGCAAATATATTTACCTGAGTCTGATATCATTTTAATTCTAAGAGGAATCACACTATGATACGCATCGCAATACCCAACAAAGGACGGTTGCACGACCCCGCCGTGAACCTGCTCAAAGAAGCAGGACTTCCAGTACTTGAAGGAGCAACCAGAAAACTGTATGCAAAAACAACAGACTCTGAAATTACCATTCTCTTTGCAAGAGCTGCCGATATTCCAGAATACGTGCAGGACGGAGCTGCAGACGTAGGAATAACAGGACTGGACCTTATATCAGAAACCCGCGCGGATGTTGAAGTGATGCTGGACCTTAAATTCGGAGGTGCGAACCTTGTACTTGCAGTTCCCGAGGATTCTCCAATCAACTTCGCAAAAGACCTGAAATGCATGCGTATTGCAACCGAATTTCCGAACATCACACACCGATATTTTGAAAATCTTGGAGTGAAAGTTGAGATCATAAAAGTAAGCGGCGCATGCGAGATAACACCGCACGTCGGGATCGCTGATGCGATTGTTGACATATCAAGTTCAGGTACAACTCTTGTTACAAACCATTTGAGAATGGTCGAAAAAGTATTTTCATCATCCGTGTACCTAATCGCAAACCGTGAAAGTGCAGGGAAGATTGAAAAGATCCAGTATATAAAGACTGCCCTTGAGAGTGTTTTACACGCAAAAGACAAACGGTATCTGATGATGAACGTACCAGAAGAATCGCTTGAAGACGTTAAACGAGTACTTCCCGGGCTTGCGGGTCCCACGGTCATGAAAGTCGAATCAAACACTTCGATACTTGCTGTACACGCAGTTGTGAACAGCGACGATACATTTGCAACAGTTAACAAGCTTAAAAACGTTGGTGCTCGCGACATATTAGTAATTCCCATCGAACGCATGATACCCTAGGTGAAATAATGAGTTTTGAAGTGATTCCTGCCGTCGATATGAAAAACGGAAAATGTGTTCAGCTGGTACAGGGTATACCTGGAAGCGAACTTGTATCCATCGACAATCCTGTAAGCGTTGCACTTGAGTGGGTGGCTCAGGGTGCAAGGATACTTCATTTAATCGACCTAGACGGCGCTATTGAAGGAATCCGCAGTAACGCTTCAATAATTGGGATAATCGTACAAAAATGTAAACCTCTTGGAGTTTCAATCCAAGTGGGTGGTGGAATTCGCTCTTTTGAGGACGTGTCTGCACTTCTGAAGATTGGAGTCGACAGGGTGATCCTAAGTACTGCGGCAATGGAAAATCCAGAACTGATCAGAAAACTTGCTGAATCTTTTGGGAGAGAATACATAAATGTGGCACTGGACGCAAAAAACGGAAAGATCTCCATAAAGGGCTGGACAGAGGAATCGCAGTTTACGCCCGTTGAGATGGGGACAAAATTTGAAGAACTTGGTGCAGGAAGTATCCTGTTCACGAATATCGATACCGAAGGACTGATGCAGGGTGTAAATCCTGAACCCACCCTCCGTCTTGTTGAGTCTGTGAGAATCCCTGTTATTGCATCAGGTGGGGTCACAACCCTTAAGGATATCCTTGCACTCAAAAATACGGGTGCTGCGGGAGTTGTTGTTGGAAGTGCGCTTTATACAAACAAGTTCACACTTGCGGAAGCAATAAATATTATCAGGAATGAATCTTGAAATAGATTAAGACAGTGAGAAGGTAATGTTAATGAGGAGTGCAAAGATTTCACGCAAGACAACGGAAACAGACATACAGCTGGAACTGGTACTGGACGGAACTGGTCTGTCTGACATCAACACCGGAATCGGGTTTTTCGATCATATGCTCGAATCCTTTGCTAGACATGGGAATTTCGACCTTACAATCAATGCCATCGGCGACCTGATGGTAGATGAACACCACCTAATCGAAGATACAGGAATAGTTCTAGGCGAGGCGATTTTAACAGCAATAGGTGATAAATCCGGGATTGCAAGATTTGGCGAAGCCCGCATACCCATGGATGAAGCACTGGCAGAGGTTGCTCTGGATCTTGGTGGACGATATTATTTGGTGCTGAACGCAGGGTTTGCATTACCAAGAGTTGGAGAGTTCAATACCCAGATGGTCAAGCATTTTTTTGAATCCCTTGCCAAGAATGCAAAGATTAACCTTCATGCAGATGTACGTGGCGAGAATGACCACCACATGATAGAGGCCCTGTTCAAAGCGTTCGCTTATGCCCTGCGCCGTGGGGTTAAGATAGAGGGTAGTGGGATTAGGAGTACGAAAGGTGTTTTGTAGTATGACTACTCCACTCACTGAATTGACGGGAATCTATCAGAATTCCCAAGAGATTGTAATCCCAATCTCAGAATATTAATAGCGGCATTATTTTGTCTAGAGTAAGACTGCAATAAGAACAACTGTGTATCTTCTATGATAGATCTTTTTTGACTATTTGACCACACCCAGAACATATCTGAGATGTATTACATAGATTAATAAACTCCATACATTTACCAGCCCATTCTGCCTTGCAAGACGTGATAATTATCAATTTGCTCCATGCTAATATATACAAATGGCAACCATAAATATACTAATGTTTCAGAGAAAGTTGACAGGCTGTTTCTTACCTTTGAGAAAGTGAGGATTAGACCTTAAATGCTCCTAAAACTTTCCCCTCAACCTTTCATAGAACACCTTTTCCTTTCCTGTAGTTTTTCTTGCCAGCCGCTCAACAATCAGTTCAGGAGTGCTTTTTGCAATATAATTGTACCGCGGAGTCCTATCTACAATCAGGTTTAGTTCAGAATCAAGTCCACTTGCCTCGATACCATCCACCCGAACACTGCATTTTGTGTTTTCCAGTATCAATTCAGAAAGGTGCGAAACGAATACTGCCATGCTGCTAGTATTATCACACAGAACTTCAAGGATCCCTGCAATAATCCTAGCAGATGCACCCGGTTCTGTGATTGACTCCAGTTCATCGACCAGCACCATCTTACTGGAATCATCCGCCACTATCGCAAACTCCCTGAGTGTAGTCTCAAAAGCTCCTGCATCCAGCGTTCCCTTAGATTTTGCAAAATAGTACAACCCATTAATAAGACCAATTTCAAGGCACTTTGTCGGGGTTGGAAATCCCATATGTGCAAGGATGGTGCACTGTGCAATCAGTTCAAGCATCGAGGTCTTACCACCAGAGTTAACTCCACTGAGCAATACCACCCTTCCACTGCCTTCCTCGGGAGCATAGGTGTTTGCACCCACTGAATAATCTATGGGGCTGACACTACCATTACGTGATCTTAAAAACAGGTTCTCTCCGCCCACAAAACCGATGCCATTACTTTTTATCAAACTCGGGATTGTAAGACCATACTCATGAGCAAAACAGCCGATAGTGAACCCAACATCAAAATCCAGTACTTCACGGACCATCTTTTGGACGACCTCGTGGTAATCATGTAGAGTCTTTGATATATTCCGTTTATGTTCAATCTTCTTCCTGTGCAGCAGTTTCTTAACATGTTGCCTCAACGAATCCAGACCTTCTGGGTCAACCTCCACCGGATGAGTAATATCATAAGGGAACAATGACTCAACCAGCACCAGCTCTGATTTCATGAGCCTGAGTTGACCCGTCACCTGCTCTTTAGCATCCCTAATAATAGAGCGATATGATTGATATACTTCCTTTTCGAGCAGGTCTTTAAGCTCCACGTTCCCTTTCATGACCTTCAGCATATCCTGACCGCTTAATATGAGCTTGCTCTCTGACAGGCACCTGTACAGTCTAGTATTGGCATCATTCAAAGTAGTTGATACACAGATATCCATATTCTCAAGGATACCGGCAAGTCTACCGATGTCCGGATCAGCTCCGGGTTTCACATCTCCGTTCTCATCTATCAATGAAAGTGTGGCTCTAAGTGTTTCAAGATCTCTGTCTTCCAGTTCCTCAAAAAACCGGATTCCTGTTGAGCGTACCCTCTGTATGACTGCAATCGCGCACTCAATTGAGGTAAGATTCTTTGCAAAGAACCCGATCTCCCGTTCAGGAACTATCTTCCAGTCTTCCATCTTCTTCAATTCAGCTACGAATTCTGGCTCTATGTCCTCCGGGAAATCAAAACCCAGAAAGTTGTCATCAGAAGCGATAACATGCGAATATCCCCGCGCATAATCCACAAATTCGGAAAGGTTACTCACAAGCTGAACATCTATTATATCACCAAATCTCGTGCGCGCATACTCAAATTCACTGTGGTCTGCTGTAAGAATCGCACATTCACGTACCCTTGGAAAAGCATACTTCAGGTTTAAGGACTTTATCTGTGGAAGCAAACGTAAAAATTCACTATCGCCATTTAGCAATTCAGCAATATCCATGTAATATGATACGGATTCACGCACTTCCTCGATCTTATCTCTTTTAGTTTCAGGATATGGATAATAAATATGAAGTTTATCTTTTGCATATCGTGTATGTGCAAACTGCTGGATGAGATCAATCAGCCGTCCATATATCTCCATAGCTTCTTTTGTCTTCAGGAAATCGGAGATAGAAACACCTTCCACCTTTGCACGCACCTCATGCACCAGGGATATCGCATACCTCTGACCAATTCCCTCGACCCCAGAAATGCTTGCAATATCCCCTTCAAGGATCGCATCAAGTGCAGCTTTCTCGCTCCCGAAATGTTCAACAAAACGCTTTGTCATCTTTTCTCCAATATGGGGCATATCCTGCAGGTTATTCATCCTGTCAACAGTCATCATTTTCTTTGTACCTAACAACATCTAAACAAACCTATCCAGTGTGCAGCTTGAAATACCACGCTCAACCACGTACCGGTCCTTTTTAGCCATTTTGCTTAAAATAGCTGAACTTTTCGGTTGCATCTTTTTAGCTAGCTTGTGGTTTCGACGATTTTGAATCATCTGGGAATTGTAGAACACATCCCATAGTTTCTCCACCTCATCATCCTGCTGTGCAGATACACGCAAACTACTTACAAAAGAAGTCGTAGTCTTTGTGAAATTTTCAACACCAATCAGTTCCCCGTTTCCTAACCATGCCACTGTTCCCTGCATCACCGCCACGGGTACATCACGATTCTTTTTAGCAAGCCACCTGCAAAAGATATCAGCAACATCGTGGGGTGAATCAACCTCAACCATGAGTATACCATTGGATAAATCTGGACGGGAAAACATGCACAATCTCTGCCATGCCCGGGTGACATCCCGCATATACCGATAATACCTGCGTGCAAGGATGCTCTTGCCTGAGTATAGCACTTCTGCACTCCCCTGACACGAAACAAGAAATCTCACCAGTTCTACAGGATTTGCATCCCTATGACGCAGTACCAAATCGACATACTGTACTGGTTTAGGGTCTCTTGGTGACATTTTCGCAGGTCTTTTTCCGAGTATTTCTTTAACAAGTCCTGCAGTACTGTCAACTGGTTTAAAGCCAAGTGCTAAAACTTCCTCTTCTATTCCCAGAAAACTAAATTTTTTTTTCAGCTCTCCCATGTTTTTTGCAAACACAAGATCAGCATTCGGGTATTTTCCAAGGGATGAACAGGCAAGGAGCACACCGTCCACATCTCTTTTAAACGCTATAATCATTAGTTTGCCTCCAGGAATGAAACTAAATTGGTCTGCTTACATCCATTAATTTCGATAAAAGGACGTGCCCTTGAAATTACCACACCCATTCGCGCAAGCTCCTGCTCTGACATAATAGGGCGTGACTGCATGATTCTACTCGCACTAACAGGACCAATCCCGGGAACCATGAGCAACTCCTCTCGCTCGACAGCGTTTATGTCCACTGGAAAATATTCGGGATGTGCATAAGCAAGACGCATCTTAGGATCGTCGTTTACAAGAAAACCATGTTCATCAAAGATGACCTCGAAATCTGATGATTTAAGGCTGTAGTCCTTGAGTAGATAAGATACCTGATACAGCCTGTTCTCTCTCCATTTAGGAGAGGGGATTGCGTTCTGAAGCGGGGTGTTCGGTACCGGCTCAAAGCTCATAAAATACGGACGGCGCAATGCATATCTGTCCATGAACTTGTTGACCGTCCTGATGAGATCCCTATCAGGTTCGAAGACCGCACCCACAACGAACTGTGTATCGTTCGAACCGACTATGCGCTCACCATATCTCACTTCACGCCGCTTTTTCTTGATCAAGTCCCGCGTCCATTTGAGACGCTCAAGAACGTCATTGCTATAATCAAAATTTGGACAGATCTCCGAATAGTTAAGGGAACTTGTGGTTTCTGCATTCACACCGAACTTGTTGGCATAATCAGCAATCTCTTCAAGAAGATACTTCGGAGTACCTGGCATAACCCTTACGTGAATATAGCCTGCAAATCCCTGTCCTCGCAGAAGTTTTACAACTTCAAGCTGTCTTTCTGTTGTTCGTTCTGCATCGCCGATGATACCGGATGAGAGGAATAAACCTTCAACTGCATTTTTACGGTAGAACGACCAAGTTATCTTTGCAATCTCGAAAGGTTCAAGCGAGGTACGTGTAGCATCGCGCTGGCAGCGGTTCGGGCAGTAGGTACACTCGCCAGAACAGGAGTTGGTTAGCAGTGTCTTGTAGAGTTGGATGCACCTGCCATCCGGAGTAAAGGAATGGCACACTGCACTCTGGTTGCAGCTATCATATTTGGTGCCCTCTGCAAGTATTCGCATCCTCTCGGTAAGAGTCAGGTGATTCATTTGATAATAGAAGTATCTGTATTAATATAACCAAACGCCAAGCGTGGTGAAAGTATTCCCTATAAACCGCCCCATTTGTTAGACGATTGAAAATACTATTTTTTAACAGTTATTTCCAACCTCATCTTGGTGACTGGCAATAATTTTTTCCATTCCACGGTTACGTCATCGTCGAAGACGCACTCCTGAACGGTTTTTTCGGAGAATTTCCCAC
Organism: Methanosarcinaceae archaeon; assembly: GCA_016926455.1. Taxonomy (GTDB): domain Archaea; phylum Halobacteriota; class Methanosarcinia; order Methanosarcinales; family Methanosarcinaceae; genus JAFGQV01. The sequence goes on from JAFGOO010000090.1 coordinate 9,402, forward strand.
CAATTTCATAAACATAGAATCCTTCCTCCCCGTCCGTTGACACCACAACTTCCCGATTACCCACCTTTTTAATTTCAACAGCAGAAACGCTTTTTAGTGCATCCAAAAGGCTTGAACCCCTTTCCACCTCAATCTTTTTGTCCAGTGCAAAACTATCCATTGCATTATAAATATTCTTAGGTATTATTTTCAATATATGGGTCTTGCCAAATACCTTCCGTTCAATGAGATTTGCATCTTCTAAAATATTGATGTGCTTGGCTGCAACAGGTACGGAAATATTCAGTTCCCTTGCTAGACCCGATATATGCATCTCACCTTCAGCAAGCTTCTCTAGCATGCTTAGTCTGGTGGTGCTTCCGATTGCCTTGAATATACTGCTATCTTTCTTGGTCATAATTATTAGTTTAAACCTAACATATATGAATCGATCCATTTGTTTATCAGAAAGTAAATATTCTGAACATGACGTCTCAATACACTTGTTTCTTTCAGGTGCTGGAAAAAGACTGCTCTGTATTCTTTATCCCTTCTTTAACACCCATCAAAACGGTCCCCATGATTTTCTCACCGAACTCTGTATACGACCCTGCGTATTCTATAGATGGCCCGGAAACGTTCTGGTATGCCAATATCACTGCATCAGTTGTCGTGCCCAGAAAATCATATCCCATCTCCATAAGAGCAAGCCCTTTGGCCTCGGTGGCTGTGATGATTGTACCGACCATTGCACTTTCAGACAGGATTCCATCAACCACAAGGATTATATTGATAGTTCCAACCCTGTTCACCCTGAAAACTGACGGATGTGTGATACCGGCGGTAACAAAGGTTGTCAGGTAGTCATCTTTCATTACGCACAAATTGTCCATACTCACTGCCGTCAAAAGACCGAAGTAGGGTGGTTTTACGTCAAGGAAACCGGCCAGATTCTCAAGATATTCTAGTGGATCATAATTGTCAAAATCCGGCTGTACTTCATGATTGAACAGGCACCCAGCACGTCCACGCCCACCTTTTAAACCTGAACTTATGGCTTCAAACCTTCCTTCAATTACCAGTGTGTTATCTTTGATTTGATACTTCATTTCGTGGCTCCAGTACAGGCATTACAAAAATAGAATTTGTTTTGCTATTTTCCGTCACTTCTACCGGTAAATTGAATGCAACCCCAATATTCGAAGAGGTCAGAACATCCCGAGGCGTGCCGGTTGCTATCACGTCCCCATCACGCAGAAGACATATCTTATCGCAATAATAGGCAGCAAGGTTTAAGTCATGTATCACTGCCACAACAACCAGACCTTTTCTGGATGCCTCTTTCACGAGATTCAGGACATCTATCTGGTTGGTTATATCAAGGTGTGAGGTTGGCTCATCCAGAAGAAGGATTTTTGGTGTTTGTGCCAGTGCCCTTGCGATGATCACCCTCTGCAGTTCACCCCCGCTTAACTGGGTGATCAGCCGGTCTTTCAAATGATATATGTTTGTCTTCTTCAGCGCATCCATTGCAATTTTAATATCTTCCGTGCTTTCAGAACTCCTGATATAAGGAGTACGCCCCATTAGAACAATATCTTCCACTGAAAACTCAAAGTTTATTGATATCACTTGGGAAACCACTGCTACATTCTTCGCAATTTCATTGCTTTCCATTTCCCGGACGTCCTTCCCATCGATCAAAACTGCCCCATATGTGGGTTTTAAGACCTTTGTAATGGCTTTGAGCATTGTGGTTTTTCCGGAACCATTCGGACCGATGATGCCTACAACTTCACCTTCTCTTGCTTTCAGTCCGATGTTATTTAAAACACATCTCTGTCCGTAATTCATGCTCAGTCCTTTAATTTCAAGCATACAGGCTGTTCCTCCTTTTTCGTAAGAGATATATGAAAAACGGCGCACCGAACATAGCGGTCACCACCCCAACAGGCAGTTCATTCGGTGCAATGATGGTTCTGGAAAATGTATCGCAAAGTACCAAGAAGATCGCACCCATGAGAGTTGAAGCCGGAAAAAGTATCCTGTGGTCAGGACCAACCAGTATGCGCATTATATGAGGTATAATGAGACCCACAAAACCGATGATTCCACTAACGGAAACTGCTGCCGCCGTGACAAGTGCCGAAAACACCAGCACGTAGCGTTTCACATGCTCGATATCAACACCCAAGTAATGGGCCTCCTCTTCTCCCAGCAGCATCACATTTAGTTTCCATGCATACCGGTACAGTACAAGTACCCCGAAAATGATCATGACAGATGTGATCCTCAGTTCTTCCCAGCTAGCATTCCAAAGTCCACCCATTATCCAGAAGATTATTTTGTGAGGGGATTGGGCAAGGAAAATGATCATGGAAGTAATTGCAGACAGTAATGAACCAATGGCTATACCAGAAAGAAGGAGAGTGTCTACAGGTACCTTCCCACCGACCTTTGATATATTGTACACCACAAATATTGCCAGCACAGCTAACATGAAAGACATTAGATGGACCGGAAGCATCAGTACAAAACCAAGGGATGCGCCCAATGCCGCACCTGATGACATCCCTATTATATAAGGGTCTGCCATGGGGTTTTTCAGCAATCCCTGCATTGCACATCCAGCTGTGCTCAGTGCTCCGCCCACGAAAGCTGCGAGAAGTACCCTTGGAAGACGGACACCAATAATGATGGTCTCGTGTTTGTCGAGCCATGTGTGTTCCACTGGAAAGAAGTTTGCAAGCAGGATTTTTGCGGTGATTAGCGGGGAAATTAACGTAGAACCAATAGCAGTATTGGTAATAATTACCACAATTAGAATTAATGCCAGTATAAGTACAACAGACCTGCCAAATTTTGCCATGATAATTGTCTCAAGAAAAGGTTTTTGATGATTGTTTCATGTGGTCATTGTTAATATAGCATTCTTCGTAGGTAAACCGTTATTAAAATGGTCATTGCAAGTATCAGACTAAAACCTGGTGCCTTTGATGCGTCAGGTGAACCTTCAAAAGAATCTTCTCTATAAGTGATATCAAACGGGTTATTTGGTGATTCACTTTCTTTAACAATCTCTGGTGCAATGTATCCGTGCAGTTCAGCCAGTCCCTGGACAATCCTCGGTCCTGCCAATTCGATGGTTTGTGAATCTGCTATTGCATATACTTTCTGGTTTTTCACTGCATCTGTCTGGGCCAGTATATCATTATTTTTTATCGCTTCCATTATGATATATGAGCCACCACCCATTCCCGAGCAGATTATTACCTGAGGGTTTTTATTGATGACCTCCTCAAGACTGATGATCGGCCAGCCTTCTCCCTCAAGAATATTTTTACCGCCTGACATCCATATCAGGTCACTAGGATAAGTATCAGAGCCTGCTGCATAAAGTGGATCATGCCAGACCAGATAAAGCACTCGTGGCCGCTGATCATAAGACATGTTTTCAGTTTGAGACGTTATTGACAGTATCTGAAGTATCATATCTTCTGTGACCGATTCCGCAGTATCTTCATTTCCCGTAATATCTCCCACAAGCCGGATATTATCAAGAATATCATCCATTGATTGTGGATTAAATGTGATTACCGTAAAGTCCAGATTCCTCAATGAATTTATTGTATCCTCGCCATTTGTGTCCTCTGCAAGAACAAGGTCCGGCGTGAGGTTCACCACTGCCTCGATATTGACGGAGGAGAATCCGCCTATCTTAGGCAAATTGACAGCCTCTGGTGGATAGGCATCATAAGTTGTCCCGCCGATTACCTTATCCCCTGCACCCACTACAAATAATATCTCAGTATTACATGGCGATAGGGATACGATACGTTCAGGTTGTTTTTCGATTGTCGCTTCATAACCAAAATCGTCTGTTACATTGATGGGATATGCCTGTGCATTTGATATCAGGACTATGGTTAAAATGAGCAGGATGACGCAAGATGTTTGTGACATTAGGATTTCCTCGCCCCACATTTGGGGGATGCATTATAAAAAAATGGTGTTCAGGATAAGATTTGTTAGTCAATTACTTAAGATGTGGACGACTCCCACGATTAAAGCTCATGGGCTTCTACGGATTTAATACCGACAGATTGCCATCCTAATCTGAAAATGTAATTTTTTGGTTCACACCGACATTATAATTCTTCATCAACCATCTGGAAACAGATCTCTTCACCCATCCGCTGGTTTAGGTAAGCGATACGCTTTGCAGCAAGATCTGCCATTTTGCCAGTGGCAAAGATCATCGTTGACAGACCTCGACGGCTTGCTGATACAGCCGAGTTCACGACCTCACCCCCAAAGTCATAGTTCAGTCCTGTGTTTTTCACGATGGATTTGGCAACGGTTCCCATTGCCCCGATACGGTGGGGTTTTTTGGAATCAATCAGACCCCTCACCACAGTAACAAGCATTATTTCTGCGCCACCCTCTAATGAACTGGGTGTACGGACGATCCATACTTTGCCTTCCGGTATATTAGATAGGTCTATTGGGATCTGCTTTCCCTCACGTACCTGCTCAGTGCACCGGAATCTTGCAAAACAGTTTTTAAAATCTTCAGGGAAAGCCACAAGTGCCCCATTCTCAAATCCTATGAAACATTCATCATGCGGTGCAAAATCGTCTTTAGCCAGAGCATAGTAGTTATTATACTCGTCCTCTCCGGAAAATTCTATCACGGATTCAACAAGTTCCAGTACTGAAAGAGGCACTTGCTTATTAGCAAATCCCCTTAAGTAAAGCTCATTATGTGTCTGAATCGGCATGGGTACCTGAAGATTTGCTCCATGTATCAAAGACATGTCTGAAAAAATTTCATTCGGCTCTCCTTTTTTGATCACCTGCCCATTTTTGAGTATCCATATCTCATCTGCCCACTCTGCAGCAAAATCCATTCTGTGAGTGGTAACTATAATCGTTTTTTCATCGGCATTCAACTGATCCAGCAATTCGGTCAGTTCTGCCTGACCACGAGGATCAAGTCCTGACAATGGTTCATCAAATATCATTATTTCGGGTTCCATTGCAAGAACACCTGCTATAGCCACCTTTTTTTTCTCACCGGTGCTCAAGTTGTGAGGGGGTAGATTTTCAAATCCTGAAATCCCCACCATGTTAAGGGATTTGGATACCCTTTTTTCCACTTCCTCCACCGACAGCCTGAGGTTCAGGGGACCAAAAGATACATCTTGTTTTACAGTTGGCGCAAAAAGCTGTTCATCCGAGTTCTGAAAAACAATACCGACCTTTTGGCGTATACTACGAAGGGAGGATGAATCATAATGCATGGAATCTCCATTTAGAAAAACGGTCCCTGAAGTTGGTTTGAAGGTTGCATTGAAGAGATAGAGCAGTGTGGACTTGCCCGCCCCATTGGGTCCCAGTATTGCTATTTTGCTGCCAGTTTTTATTTTTATATTGACGCCCTGAAGTGCATGGGTACCGTTGGGATAACGGAAATCCACATCTACAGTCTCAAGCGCATGCATGATGGTCTCACCTAGGCAAAATAAGATTAAGGGACACAAGAACAAGTTCGAAACCTGCCAGACCCAGCAGATGCAATCTTGGTATGGGGGATTCGTCATCTAGCACGTGGATGATGCCGTCATATCCCCGGGAGTTCATGGCAGTAAGCATCTTATCGGCACTATCCCAGCTTCTGACAAACAGGTTGCCAGCAAGCAGCGATAGGGCACGGAAGGAACCTTTCACATCCGAGTATCCTAGCCGCATCTTCTGTGCGTATTCCATGCGCAGTGCCTCCTCCACCATTACAACGATAAACCTATAAATGAGCATTGAGAGGTCGATAAATACATCTGGCAATTTCAATTTCTTTAAAACAGTAAATATGTCAGCCATTGGAGTGGTAAGGGCCAAAAAAAGAAGGCATGAAACACTTCCAAGCATCCGCCCAACAGAAATAAGTGCCATATCAAAACCGTCCTTTGTGGCTGTCAATGTCAAACCACCTGCATGTATGGAAAAGAACGGCTCTTTCCCAAAAAAGAACAGCATCAGTACAAAGCTGACCAGCCCGAAGCCTGCGGGTGCAAGCATCAATTTGGCATAGAACCTTGGAGGTATCCCTGCTACTACAACTGTAAATGCAAGCATAATGCAAAATACGAGCAGTGGAACTATGAAAGTCGTGGAAAAGGAGCATACGAGAAGAGTCAGAACCGCAAAAAGGGTTTTCAGCTTTCCCGATACGCCGTTAAGTTTGTTCTTCAGGGTAAATTGTTCCAAGAATTGCATAAATTAGTTATTTTTCTCCTGTTTTTTTGCCTTGCTGTAACCGAAGAAATAACCTATGATAAGAGCCCCGATTGCGGCCTGTGTTGAGAACAGAAGGCTTTCTATCTCACCACTTGGCGGTTCCCAGATAGGACTGAACCATGGTTCATAATCTGGCGCTATCTCAGTGATTTTATCTTCTGCAAGCCCATCAGCTCCACCCCATACTTCCTCTTCTTCAGCGAGGCATACTGGCTGGTATAATAACGCTAACAGGGTTAGCATTATAAGCGTTAGTTTCCAGTTCATGAGGTGGACACCGCCTTTGATGATACAATGACCTTCAATTGTTCTAGAACATCTACTCTCACTTGAGAGATATAATTCACAATCAGCGCAGTAACGATACCTTCAGCGATTGCAAGGGGCACTTGTGTGACTGCAAAGATTGTAGCAAATATTTTGAACGATGCGAATGTGCCTCCCAATGCTGTCGGGAAAGCCACTGCTAGTTGAACTGATGTGGTCACATAAGTAGCCCAGTCTCCAAGTGCGGCAGCTAAGAATACGGCAGGCATGAGACCTATGTTGGCTTTCTTGCATGCTTTAAAAACAACATATGCAACCACAGGACCTACGATACCCATAGAGAAAATGTTGGCACCAAGCGTGGTCAGTCCGCCGTGTGCAAGAAACAGGGCCTGGTAGAGAAGTACAACGGTAGCAAGCACCGATGTAATGGCAGGTCCGAAACAGATGGCGCCTAATCCCGTTCCGGTTGGGTGTGAACAACTGCCGGTAACCGAGGGCAGTTTTAGGGCAGATAGTACGAATGCGAACGCACCGGCAACAGCAAGCAATGATTTTGTTTCCGGTTTTTCTTTTACCAGTTTATTTAACTGGACTAGGCCATAAGCAACAACGGGTATAGACATTACAAACCAAAACAATGCCCACATAGGTGGCAAAAATCCTTCCATAATATGCATGTGTATTTGATACCTCCAGAATAAAGATGATGTGTTCCAGCGTGTAAACGACAATAACTTATAAATACATAGGGTTATGGATGACAAACATAATCTAAGTAGGTAACATGCAATGAGTGATTAATTATCCTGAATTCTGTCTGCAGATGTTTCCACTGACGGTATGAATCATCACATTCTAGAAACATATGCTATATATATAAAATTGACCTAATTAACGGTAGATGACTAAAGCCGTACTTATTGCAGGAACTCACAGTGGTGTCGGTAAGACCACCGTTTCAATGGGGGTCATGGCAGCCCTTACACAAAGGAATATGAAAGTCCAGCCCTATAAAGTAGGACCCGATTATATTGATCCGACACATCATACAGCCATCTGCGGAAGACCTTCTCGGAACCTTGATACCTATATGATGAAACATGGCGACATTCTAAGGACATTAACACACGCATCTATAGATGCGGATATCTCGATCATTGAAGGTGTGATGGGGCTGTTTGATGGAGTTGACTCTACGGAGGTGGCAAGTTCCGCACATCTTGCCAAAATATTGGGTATACCCGTGATACTTGTCATAAACGTTCATGGGATGTCACGAAGTACCGCTGCGCTCATCAAGGGTTATTCGGAATTTGACAAGGATGTCAATGTCGCAGGTGTAATTCTTAACCAGGTTGGAAGCGAGCGCCACGCACAGTTGATAAAAGACACAGTCACCGACATCCCAATCGTGGGAATGTTACCCCGCAACAGTGACATATCAGTTCCTTCAAGGCATCTTGGACTCTATATGGCATCTGAGCAACAGTATAAAACGGACGAAATTGCAGAATTTATCGAATCAAACATCGATCTTGAAACCCTGATATCTATTGCAGATACCTCCCAGATACCAGAACCGGTATCAGAGCCTCACAATACATTGCCGAAGATCACAATTGGAGTGGCACTGGACAATGCGTTCTGTTTCTATTATCAAGACATGTTCGATGCGCTCAGGCGATGCGGTGCTGAAATTGAGTTCTTCAGCCCAGTAAAAGGCGACGTCCCAAATGTTGATGGAATCTATTTTGGTGGTGGGTACCCGGAACTCTTTGCAGCCAAACTGGAAAAATCAAAAACCACAAGAATGCTCAAATCACTTGCTTCTGACGGCATACCAATCTACGGAGAATGCGGTGGTCTACAGTACCTTTGCAGTTCATACGAGATAGAAGAAAAAACTTACAGGATGGCTGACGTATTCACTGCCGAAACCCGGCAGACAAAACGACTTCAGGCGCTTGGGTATACCAAAGCCAATGCAAATGGCGTATTTAACAAAGGAATCATCCGGGGTCACGAGTTCCATTATTCGGTAACAGAATGTGCACGTGACTCTAGATTCGCATATGAGATGATACGCGGCAAGGGAATCGAGGACGGAAAAGATGGAATAACCGAATACAATGCCATGGCAAGTTATATGCACGCACATCCAGCAACGTTTCCGGTGGAGAGTTTTGTGAGGGAGTGCAGAGAGTATGGAAAACGGTGAGAAGATAGATTTTTTAAGCTGCACACTTTCGATTCGTGAACTACTCCACGCTTACGCATTGAGCTTCTTGCTTCATTCTTTGAACCATCGTTCACAAGTCCACAAACCCTTCCCCTCGTTCCGAAGGTGTCAAACGGTTATTAGATTTTGATTTTGCAGTGCAAACTTCTTGATATTGATTGCAGCATTGATA
>JAFGOO010000091.1 GCA_016926455.1 Methanosarcinaceae archaeon
ATAATTCATAAAGTACTTGATGTTATTGAATATATTTGCTAGTTTCAATCTATTGATTGTGATTTTGATAGGTTTTCTACAGAGCCATAAAATAATAACGGATTCTGGTTCAAAAAAAACATCATGCACTGGGTTTTTTCCTTCGCTCTTTAATCAATGTTACTAGTTCGTCGGGATCGGTCAGGGAAGTAAGTTCGTTTCTCTCGATGAGCACTGTGCCTTCAACCGATTCAGTCTTACTGCGACCGTTTATAATGAAAACGGACTGGCTTCTTGTAATATTCGAGATACTGCTCATAAGGTGGGCGCGCTTTATCATGGCATTTGTGTATTCGCTCACACCCGTTAGAATAGTATTTGAATCATCCTTGGATACCGCCTTAAACGGCGCCTGTGATGTCGGAAACACATCATACCCCAGCGTGTATATCAGGTTTAAGATAATGTCACTTGGAGGCTTGCTGTTATACTCATCCTGAGGTTTAGAACTCTTTTCATCAAAAGAGCGAAGGATATCTATTGCCTTTGCAAGCGCAACATCTAGAAGCTCTTCCATATGCAGTACAACATCTATGGATGCAGCCATTCCGCCTTCTTCGTATTTACTAATGGTACGTCTGGATACTCCAAGTTCAGATGCAAGCGCACCAAGGGAGAGGGACATTTTCCTCCTTGTGGCCTTTAATACATCGCCGTCGATAGAAACATACAGACCACCCGGAGCAGCCGTTATAAGGGGTGGTATGCCTTCAACAAAATAATCATATAGTGTCTGGACATTCAGTGCAGGTATATCATAACGCATGTACACTACGCTGTCCTCCAGCATCTGGTTTCTGGTCTTGGCACCCACGAGAATTACTGAACCACTGAGGTATTTTGCAAGGGATCTCATCTCCCTAGCAGTATCTTCATTCAGACCGTCAATATTATACAGTACCTTGCAGAATAAGAGAATCTCACCCTGCCTTGCAGCAATGTCAAAGCTGCGTGGCCTGATATTACAGCGTTCAGATACTACGAAGTCGGCACGTTTCAATACATCAACTATTTGATATATTAGAAGATCTTTTGTCATAACAAATTAATTATCTATTTGCACATCTATATATATTTGTCCATTAAAACAAAAACGGCAAATAATGGAAAAAGATGATTATCGGAATTGATGATACTGATTCAAGAGAAGGAATGTGTACCACTTACCTTGGTGCAGTCCTGTTAGATGAACTCATTGCTTATGGAACGTTGATAGGGTATCCTTTATTGATTCGATTGAACCCAACAATTCCATATAAAACACGTGGAAACGCATCGATTGCCATACAGCTTAAAACTACACACTCAGGAAAGATTATCGAACATGTCATTTCAAGAATTCAATGCCTTGCGCAAATGCAAAGCGAAAAAACGAATCCAGGAGCAGTGTTTGTTCTAGATCAGGATGATGAGCGTACAAAAGCTGCAATGGGTGATTTTTTCATCCATGCTGTGCAAGATGTGATTTCCATTGAGACTGCAAAGAATCTGATTTCTGAACTTGGCCTCCATGCAAAGGGTTTTAAGAACGAGCGTGGTCTAATCGGAGCACTTGCAGCATGTGGAGCCATGCTAAATGAAGGCTGGGACCATACTTACGAGTATATCGCATACCGGCAGCTTAAGTTATGGGGAACTTCACGGCATGTGGATAAAGAAAGCATACATAAAGCTGATCTTGCCACCTATCCTAATACATGGGACACTGTTGACCGCACAAACGGTCTAATCGTGTGCATCCCGCATTCTCCTGATCCAGTGCTATATGGTATCCGGGGAAAAACTTTAGAAGATGTGACTTCTGCTGCAAAGATGGTAAAGTCCGAGCCAGTCGAACGCTCTGTTATTTACAGAACAAATCAGGGAACAGATATGCACCTGATACCTGTAAAGAGCATTGCAGATATTAAGGAAATGCATTCTTACATCATCGAAGGAACAGTGGCAGGTACGCCACGGACAATTAAAGGAGGACACGTCATTTTTCCAATCTGTGATGATACTGGTGTGCATATCGACTGTGCGGCTTATGAACCAACAAAAAACTTTAGGACATTGGTTCGCAGGCTGGTTAAGAATGACCGTATCGTTGTTTCGGGAAGCGTAACCACTCAGACGCTGAATATCGAAAAGCTTGAGGTCAGGTCCCTTGCACCAAAAATTGAGATACAGAATCCGACATGCCCATGCTGTGGCAAGCGTATGAAATCTGCAGGACATGGTCAGGGATACAGATGCAAACCATGCAGCACTACGTCAGATTCGACCTTGAGAATCGGTAGACCCAGAAATCTGGAGGTTGGAGTGTATGAAGTGCCCCCATGTGCAAGGCGTCATCTGGCAAAGCCACTTATAAGGGTCAAAAGGGAAGACTGCCAGGTTTTCCCGACTAGATAAATTTGACGTGAATTACTCCACGCTTATGCATGGAGCTTATTGCTTCATTCTTTGAACCATCGTTCACAAGTCCACAACCTCTTCCCCTCTTTCCGAAGGTATCAAATGGTTATTATATTTTGATTTTGCAGTGCAAACTTCTTGATGTTGATTGCAGTATTGATATCCCTATCGTGTTCTGTATTGCATTGTCGAATAAGAAAGAGCGATTACTCGCTCTCCCTCTTCTTAGAACGGAGCGTGCG
>JAFGOO010000092.1 GCA_016926455.1 Methanosarcinaceae archaeon
TCAATGACCTCACATATACTGCAAATGAAAGTAATTTTGAGATCGAATCCAAGAAAATCGATGAAATAAGAGTTGTTTATAGATTCTATGTTAAATATTACATTTGATTTGATATTGATGTTAGTTTTGCCCAATCAAAATCAAATCATCTGATTATCTGTTTGATTTGATCAATTCCGGTCAACTGCTGGTAATGCGACATTATATTATAAAAATAATGCTATAATTTTTTGTGCAGGTGCGGCAGGTCTAAGAACAAGCCTTTCTATAATGGGAACCACAGATTAAGATAAGACATCTGCAAAGTATGCATAATATCCTGACATCCGCAGGTGCCGTTAAGGGAAACAGGTGAAAAGATAATAGTTATGCTCTCAGCCCTCATTTCGCCTTTATTACCTGCACCTGGCATGATAATTTTATAACTTTTTCAGTGTTGATATTCTGTAATAGGTACAGGACTATTCATAATTCACAGCAATTTGGTGGCGCTATAGGTAGTGTTTATTGTCATCGTATTATACATAACTAATAAATGCTTTTTCACGAAATATTAAAAATCAATTGTTATAGACGTGAATATGAAATTATATTTTTGGTCAATAATTTACAAAAAATAGGTAATTTGTCAAGATTCATCACTTAACCGATTACGTATGGAAGGCTCTCAATCGTTCTACTCAAAATCATAGATACTTATCTCCTTTCATCGAATTTTTGACCTAGAAAGCTGAATTTGCAGGTAAAAAAGTAATAAAAATTGATGAAAGTTATACGTCAAAAACATGCTGTTCTTGTGGAAAACAACATGATATGCCACTTCATCAGCGTGATATGATATATGATTGTGGTAACAATATTGATAGAGATAGAAATAGTACTATCAATATCATGTTACATTACCTATCACAAAATGCCAATTGGACAGGCTATTGGGATTTTCTCGATAATTTACAAACAGGGCTACAACTTGTATTTACTTGTAAGAATCTCCATGCGTAAGCGTGGAGTAGTTCAAGCTATTTAATAGCGTCTGAACGGGGTATTAAACAATACCAAAAAATGCTATAACTTTGAGTATCGGCACTGATGCGTTCGGAATATATTCAGGTATCGATGATGTTTGGGTAGGTATCTGGAATAGCATAAAGTTCCCAGAATCTGAAATGTCTTAGAGTGTTCTGGTGATATGGAATTGATCCTGACCTTTTTAGGACACTGTATGAGCCCGGATTTTCTAATATTTACTAAGTAAAGTTGCAAGGAACATACAGATGAACGATACCTATTTTAACATCACACATCAATCTATGCCGCATGGGTTATCAGGAATATCTCGCCGCACGGGAATTTGTTACTACCATCGGGCAGCCGATAATAACATATACGCTCATTGTCTCTGCGGTCTTATTCTTGTTATCAGTATACTGTCTTGTAAAACGCGATGAACAGGTTATTGAATATTCCACTACTCTTCTCAAGGTCAACACCACCCTTCTGGCACTTGGTTTTTTGGTGTTTGCATGGTTCCATTTTAAGATATATAGCACCATCGAAGTTGTATATCCTGATTATGTGGCAGCGTATGTATTCCAGACGAGCGGCATCCAGCTTACATCTTCACGATTTGCAATTCCGCTCTGGATAGAGGCCGAAAAGATGTACTTCTGGGCATTGTGCCTTTCATTCTTTGCATGGCAGATTGCATGGAAGTATCGTGATGTAGCCACAACCGTATTGCCAGTGGTGAATATCATGCTCTCCTTTCTTATCGGGATATCATATTTTTACGCGAATCCCTTTGCAGATCCTCTGCCGGTAGTCCATTCTGAGATCACGGGATGGACGCAGGCAATCACTTCGCAGGACCCGCAGTTTATCGGCCAGATGTCCATGCAGGTTTTTGGACGCGTAACCTACTACTATAATTCGATGTACATGTGGACGCACCCACCAATGCTTTTCATAGCCTATGCCTCACTTGCCGTGACCTTTGCGGCATGTCTTTTCATGCTGCTCAGAAAAGAGGTGATCTACGACAGGATTGCATACAGCCATGCAAAGATTGGTTACCTTTTCCTTACTTTGGGGATGCTTATCGGCTACCCATGGGCAGTTATTGCATGGGAGGGTGACTGGTGGTGGGACCCGAAAATAAACGGTTCGATAATGATGTGGGTGCTGTACAGCGCCTACCTGCACACACGGATATACTTGAACAGGAAGTACATGTGGGAAGCCACCGCGATTCTGGGGATTGTGTGCTTTGCATCGCTGGTATTTACGTACCTACTGACCTACGTGGTCCCAGGGATACATTCAGTGGCACAAACTTGAAAAGGTGATATGATGGGCATACAGAGTTTAAATCTCAAAAATTATGATTATTATTTAATCCTTGCAACATCGGCAGTACTCTTTGCGATCGGTCTTGTGTGCGTTTTAGGGGTCTGGTACAGTTACGGGGTATTCACCATGAACCCGGACTGGCAGGGCACGGTGCAGTACCCGACCTACATAAACCTGATGAACATGCATGTGTATCCGTTCGTGCTTGTACTTTTGCTTGCCCTTGGTCTCTGTATCCCGAAACGTATCGTGCCGCGAACGTCACTCATAAAGGTTACAGCATGTATACTGGTTTTTACGTTGGTCATATCCATTGCATATAGTATTGAAGCCGGGATTGCTTTTATCCTTCTGATGTCGATAGCTGTACAGGCGGTTGTGCTTGTCTTGACACTCATAAAAAGCGGCGCACTTACCTTTGACCGCGAAGGTCACATGATACAGGTAGGCTCGTCGCTGCTGCATCTTGGAACCGTGCTTTTCATATTCGATTTTGCAAGCATGTGGGAGAGCACGTATCATATTCCGGTTTTCTGGGTGGTTACGCTGCTTCTTACGATGGGGCTTTTGATATCGTTTTACCCTTCAACGATCTCAAGGGTGCTTAACCCCACAAAATAATAAACTGGAAGAAAGGCTATGTCTGCTGAATATATAATGAAGAATCCTAAGAAAAAAGAGATTCGATTGAATATCATTATTGATGTCAAGTATCTAAAGGGGAAAAAAGATAAACATGGATGCGAAAACCTTGCTTTTGTCTTTTATGGAGTTAACTGGACTCCCAGAAAGGTGAGTACTGTCTATCGAAAACGATTTGCCATCGAATCGTCTTACAGGATGAGAAAAATTGTTAAACCCCAACTTTGACAGTCAAAAGTAATAAGGATGTTCTTAGTTTTGTTATATTCGATCAAAATGCAACAAAAACTAGTCGAATAAGAAA
>JAFGOO010000093.1 GCA_016926455.1 Methanosarcinaceae archaeon
AGAATGCTTGAGCGGAGTGCGGTGAAAGTCGCACGCTCCGTTCTAAGAAGAGGGAGAGCGAGTAATCGCTCTTTCTTATTCGACAATACAATACAGAACACGATATCAATGCTACAATTAACATCAAGAAGTTTGCACTTCAAAATCAAAATCTAATAACCGTTTGACACCTTCGGAACAAGGGGAAGGGCTTGTGGACTTGTGAACGATGGTTCAAAGAATGAAGCAAGAAGCTCCATACGTAAGCGTGGAGTAGTTCACTTTCGTATTCTTCAGAAATGCCTGATTTCCTATAGGTTGGAAAAGTATATAAAGAGTCTTCACCAATATTGTCATTATTGTGAATTAGTATTAGATAAAGACCTCATGCTGCTATAAAAATTATTGATCTCGCAGTAGTAACTACTTTATATGCCTGCGGAGTTGAACCACTTTTGGTTTAGCAATGAAGTAGGAAGCCACCTGTTTTAACGGGTGGTAGTTCACTTGATGGTGATGGTTTTGATTAGAACTTTCGTAGCGTTTGATTTTCCTCCCGAGTTTAAGGAAAAGATTGTTGAAATACAATTAAAGTTAAATGATTTTAATCTCAAACTTGTAGATCCGGATATTGTTCACATCACCTTGAAATTTTTAGGGGATGTGGATGAACATAGAATCGAACAGATTGCAAGAGCACTAGATGGAATTGTGTCCCCATCATTTGATGCCGTGGTCAGGAATGTGGGCGTTTTTCCGAAGCCACAATATATCAAAGTAATATGGCTGGGCGCGGAGGGCAGTTTTGCACAGTTGCATGACAATGTTGAGTCTGCACTCGATCCATTAAGGTTTAAAAAAGATAAGCATGGCTATACTGCTCATGCCACAATTGCCCGTGTTAAATCTGTACCTACGAACAGGAAAGGAGCACTCCTAAAAATCCTTGATGATTTAAAGGATGTGGAACTTGGAACAATTCACGTGGATACAATAAAACTTAAGAAAAGTACGCTAACCCCAGAAGGACCGATATATGAAACCCTTCATAAGGTAAGGTTGAAGTAATCTATTGGTAGGTTTCAATGCCAATAAATCACTGATCTAGTCGGTTTTGACCATCTATGTCAAAATTTTTCCTCATATTCCGAAAATCCACTCGAGCGTATTATCCTTTTATCGGCTGTAATTATAAGGCACTCCACACCATCCAGTTTCTCGACCATTTCAATTCCTTCGTCTTCACCCATAACGAAAACTGCAGTAGCAAGAGCATCTGCTTCCATAGCAGTATTTGCAATGATTGTTGAGCTGATAAGCTTCTCTGACGAATATCCCGTTCTTGGATCTGAAATGTGAGAGACCTTTGCACTTTCGCTGAAATAGCGTTCGTAATTGCCGCTTGTTGCAACAGCCATATCATGAACATTAATTATGGTTACAACATCTTCGGTTTTGTTGGGATTTTGCAGTCCAACTCTCCACGGAGTATCCTTTTCTTTAAATCCAATAAAACGTCCGTCTCCCCCAGCATTTACAAATCCGTTCTCGATACCGTCGAGCTTCAGTGACTCTATTGCCCTATCTACTGAATATCCTTTTGCAACTCCACCAAGTACAATGGACATGTTGGGTTCAAGTGTGATATTGCCATCTTCAATTCTAATATTTGAATAATTGACGAGTTGCAGTGTTTCGTTGAGCTCTTCTGGAAAAGGTGGCGCAAATGTACCTCCAGGACTATATTTGATTTTCCAGAGGTCAAGTATTGGCTTGATTGTGACATCAAAGGCCCCACCACTTACCTCCGAATAATATTTTGATTTTTCAAGAACATAGATAAGGTCTGGATTAGCATTATTTAGAATACCTTTCTCATTCAGGATGCCCAGTTCACTCTGGTTATCGTATGAATCCATCAATCCATCCACATAATATATTTCCTCAAAGGCATTGTTAATAGCATCTAATGCACGTTTTTCATCAGTATCAATGACCTCTATGGTAACAGTAGTGTCCATTATGGAACGTGTTTCTTTGAAGGGTATTGCTACAATAGGTTTATTTGTATTATGATTATCATATATTATTGCTGTCCATAAAGATAACGTGATTACAACTAATAAAAGCAAAACGGTTTTTGTATTCATTTATTCTTGAATGGATTTATTGATATTAAACTTAATTCGAAAGGTATAAGTATTGGCGGTCAATCAATCAGTTGGAAAATCATGATTCCAGACTAATGTTAGTATAAGCTATTATGAGGTTGTATTGTTATGAGTGATCACAAAACAAAGACCGATGCGCCAGTAGGGGCGGATAGATATCTTACTGTTGCCATTCACCAACTAATGGAAGAGTGCGGTTGGAAGGCAATTGAAACTAATTTTGGCATTGAATCTCATAACATGGTTTATATAAAACCAGATTCACTGCTTGAGAAAATTGAGGTTAAAGCAAATGTACATGAAAGTATGTTAAATGTGTCTTTTTTGGGAACTGTCTCTAAAAAAGGTCTCATGGACAAATTGTTTGATCTAAATGTTCAGGAAATAAGAAAAACATTCAATATAGCCAAGTATGTTTCACAAGATATGAAGATCCAGAATGAACAGCGTTTAAGAAACGTAGTTACAGTCATTAACAATGAACTTGAAAACACAGCAAAAAAATAGAGACGTGAGTGCTATGAGGAAGGCAGATAAAATCTATATTGGAATTCTGATAATTGTTGTTGCATTTATACTTGTTGATAATTTTGCATTGAGTGCCGGTTCTCCAGCAGACATTTCATGTGATGCTTCGTGCCATATTTATGATGGCCCATTACGAGGAGTGATGATGGGAACGGACGAATATGAAACGTATGATGCACACGCAGCGTCAGGAATCACCTGTCCTTTCTGTCATATAACAGCTAATCACCTGACAGAAGGATTGGTTCCTGAAATCCCGAATACAATACCAGATTCCCCGTTAAACAGTGTTGATAATACAGTTTTAAGTTGCGACAGTGAAGGCTGTCATCTGATAACGCATGATATGATTGCAGACGGTCATCTTTCGGCGGGTCTTACCTGCGAAGCATGCCACGTGTCAATGCTCCCGGGAGGAGTGGCACTTGAATCTGTAAGTTGGGCAAATGGTGTAAGGAAAGAAATCTTTAAGTCTTCAGACTTCAGACCGGTGCTTTCATGGGCAAAGGAGCCAGTTGCTGATGAACTTCCACATGTAGATAACAAGGATGACGAAGGAGTAAAATTGATGCCCTTCAATGTAATAACCGAAACATGGTGGGATGCTGGTATAAATACTGAAGTAAGATCAAACCCAGATACCAGTGTAGCTCTTGGAAACCCGATTCCTTTATCTAATGTAAAAGCTGCTGATAGCAATGACGACGGTATCGTTACCCAGGAAGAGATGCGCACATTTGATGGTAATGGAGATGGTCAGCCAGATTATGAGAATGCTGTTCTCAGACATCAGGACTTGTATTACAAGGTTTCGCATAACATTGCGAGTTCAACTGTTGGGCTGGCAAAGGCATTAGATTGTGATGATTGCCATGCAGCTTCTGGTACCTCCCTGCTAAATAGTATACACTTTAGCGGAAAACAGATAAAATGTGAAAATTGTCATTTGAATAATCCCCCAATAGATTGGCGGTCTTTGGGATATGAATGGGATCCAGCAGCACCTGAATCTTATGTGGATTACTCGGAAAAGACGATTGTAGCGACACCATATGAGGCAAGACCAAAACCAATAGAGGTGGAACGCGAACCACAGTTGTTTTGAATATTAATGTGAAGGTGATAACATGGAAAAGATTACATTTCTAAAAAAGTTGCCTGAAGAGGTTGTTATTCCTCTTGTTCAACACAAAGGTCCCACATGCAAATGTCTGGTCTCAAAGGGCGATAAAGTGCTTGCTGGACAACTGATTGGTGAACCCACAGTTTCTTCAGCGGCTCCGGTGCATGCAAGCGTCTCAGGTACAGTTAGTTCCATCGAAAAACATCCACATCCATTTGGAACCAAGACAAGTGCTGTCATCATCACTACTGATGAGATACAGCAGTCGGTTGAGTTCAATCCGCCTAGCAGTCCTAGCAAGACACAAATCAGGCAGATTATAAAGGAATCTGGAATTGTGGAAATATATGGTAGACCTACCTATAATGTAATTGAAAAAATCGATACCATTATACTCAATGCAACCTATGAATCATCACTGGTCGCGGGACGTGTGGGTATTTGTACCTATCCAAATGAGGTATCGAAAGGATTAAAATATTTGATGGAAGCAGCAGGCGCCAAAAAAGCCTATATTGCAGTCAACAAAAACAACAGTGAAGAACTTAATTTATTGTCCGGGCTTAAACTTGACAGCAATATGGAAATTGTGCAGTTGAATGTCGAATATACACCGGGCATGGAGAACCTGCTTGTTTACGATGTCACTGGTTTTACGGCACAGTTTGGAGGGAAACCGGAGGATGTAGGAGTTGGCATTTGTGGTGTCAATACAGCCTATGAAGTATATGATGCAGTGAAATATGGTAGGCCTTCCATGCGAGTGCCAATATCGGTGGTTGGTGCAATTGGAGGTCCTCAATCAATTCTTGCGCCTATTGGTATGAAGTTCAAGGACGTCATCGAAGCTTGCGGAGGGTATAAAGGAGAACCTGGAAAGCTGATCATGAATGGCATGACTATAGGTCTTGCCCAGTATACTGATGAGGTTCCAGTAGTCAAGCAAACGGCCGGGATTCTTGTGCAGACAAAATCCGATGTATTGCGCATTGATCCCGTGGAATGCACTTTGTGTGCTCGTTGTGTTGATGTGTGTCCTGTGGAACTGCTTCCCACACGTCTGGCAATTATGGCAGATCAGGGTAAATTTGAAGAAGCCCGAATGATGCATGTTATGAATTGTGTTGAATGCGGGAAATGTACAGTGGTATGCCCTTCAAAAATACCCATTCTACAATTGATCAGGTATGCAAAGCTTGCTATTGAAAAAGCATATGCAGATCTCGAAGATAAAAAATCACCAAATGTTGAGATTGGAGAACCACCTGTGATTAAGTTCGGTGGCGAATCCGAAGGAGGTGTCTAAAAATGGCTTTTACAATTTCAGCTCCACCACATCACAGGGAAGCCTTAACTGTAAATAAGATTAT
Organism: Methanosarcinaceae archaeon; assembly: GCA_016926455.1. Classification (GTDB taxonomy): domain Archaea; phylum Halobacteriota; class Methanosarcinia; order Methanosarcinales; family Methanosarcinaceae; genus JAFGQV01. The sequence continues at coordinate 5,172 of JAFGOO010000093.1, forward strand.
ATGGGGTAAAATACTTGCACTTGTCCCGATAAGTTTATTTTCAATATATTTCTTTGGGCTTTATGCATTGGGTTTAATTATTGCAAGTATATTAGCAGCAGTTGCCACAGAATTTGCAATCCAAAAAGCATTCAACCATAAGGTTACCATAGCTGATGGACATGCCGTGTTGATTGGACTTATGCTTGCGTTGCTCCTACCACCCGAGGTTCCCATATGGATGCCAATGATTGGTTCATTGTTTGCTGTAGGCGTTGGAAAACACGCATTTGGAGACATGGGTTCCTATGTATTCAACCCGGTTTTGGGAGCATGGGTGTTTTTGAACCTTTCATGGGGGAAAATGATGACTCCGGCATCACTTCCGCATATTGGAAATTTTTCGGACTTGATAGTTGAGAAAGGTGCCGGCTTTTTGGTAGGTGTATCACCGATTGCCTTGTTAGCTGCAGGTATTGTTTTGATATTAATGAAATATGTTGACTGGAGGGTACCTATAAGCTTTTTCGTTACAACGTTCCTTCTGCTATTTTTACTTAAGGAGGATATTTCTTATGTGATCACAGGCGTCTTTTTCTTTGGTATGCTGTTCATTTTAAGTGATACAGCAATGACGCCGATAACCAAGGATGGTCGAATCGTCTTTGGTATCGCATGCGGCTTGTTAACAGTAGTGTATGGATATTTTGCAGACTATGTATTTGCAGTATTATATGGACTCTTCCTTGCCAACAGCATTTCGCCTTTAATAGAGAGAATTACAATTCCAAAATCAATTGGAGGTGTTAAGAAATGAGCGACTCGATGAGAGATTATGTAATAGTTATCGTAAAGCTAGTACTTATATCGTCTGTTGCAGCTGCTCTATTAGGAATTACTTATATTCCGACTCAAGCACAAATGAAAATAAACCAGGAGATTGCACGTAATGAAGGTATGAAGGAAATCATGCCCCTTGCAGATAGTTTTGAGACGGTATATGGTGAAAAGGTTATCGATGATGAAGGTAATAAAGAGGTATTGTATTATCGTGCGCTTGATTCATCCGGAAGTGTTGTAGGATACGTGTTTTTCAGGACTGAGCCCGGTTCACAGGGTCCAATAGATCTTGCCGGTGGAGTAGATGCATCATTCACCACATTAACTGGAATGAAAGTAATGGGTCATGGCGAAACACCTGGAATGGGTGCAAAGATTGTAGAACCAGCTTTCAGGGACCAATTTAATAATGTTGCAATAGCTGATTTGCAGTTATCTAACAAAGGTGGAAAGATTGATGCCATATCTGGTGCCACGATTTCATCAAAAGCAGTAATATCTGGATTGAATGGGCAGATCGAAGAACTCAAAAGTATGGTATAGGTGATTTTCATGAGTAAAGTATTAAGTGAATTCATGCGTGGGATTGGAAAGGATAATCCGATATTCGGACTTGTGTTAGGTCTCTGTCCCTTACTGGCAGTCACAACAACGGTTGAAAATGGTATTGGAATGGCTGCAGGTGCAGCATTTGTGCTGATTTTTGCAAATCTGTTTGTTTCAGCACTCAGAAAACAGATTCCAGGATCCGTTCGACTTCCAATATTTATTATCATTATAGCGACGTTTGTGACGATTGTTGATATGGTGATGGAAGCATTTACGCCTGCTATGTATACATCACTAGGTGTGTTCATTCCATTGATTGTGGTTAACTGTATCATCATAGGGCGTGCTGAAGCCTATGCGAACAAGAACAATGTGTTTTATTCAGTGATTGATGGATTTGGTATTGCCACTGGGTTTTTAGTGGCACTGTTAATCATGGCTTCTATCAGGGAATTATTTGGTACAGGTCAAATAGTGACATTTGGACATACTCTGTTAACCATTCCAATAAACCCGATATCGTATCTTGTATCGCCGCCAGGTGCATTCTTAACCATAGGGGTGCTTATGGCAATCAACAATTATAATAAATCACGGAAACTTGCAAAAGGTGGTTAAAATGGCAGAAGATACTCTGTTTGCGATATTTATGAATGGTGTGTTCTTAAAGAACTTCCTTTTGATTCAGTTCCTTGGACTGTGTTCCTTTGTGGGTGTAACAAAGGATGTAAAAAGTGCAGCAGGAATGTCCGGAGCAGTCATATTTGTTATGACCATGGCAGCTACGGTAGCATACCTGATTTACACCTATTTACTGGTACCATTGAAACTTGATTTTTTGACTACAATTGCATTTATTGTAGTGATTGCGGCTCTCGTGCAGCTTGTAGAATTTGTAATCCGAAAGCACATGCCACCACTTTATAGATCGCTAGGTATATATCTACCCTTGATTACAACGAACTGTGCTGTACTTGGTGTAGTGCTGCTGAATGTAATGAGTGAATATGGCTTAATTCAGAGTGTTGTGTTCGGTATAGCAGCTGGTGTTGGTTATACAGTCGCTATGCTTATGATGTCAGCAATCAGGGAACGTTCTGATTATGCCAAAATTCCGGCTGCAATGCAGGGACTTCCACATGCATTTATCATTGCAGCTTTGCTTTCAATGGCTTTTGTTAACTACTTCAAGGTGATTCCGATATGAACATGATAGTCATCCAATCAATGGCGGTTCTTGGAGGACTTGGATTTGCGGTGGGTGTTATGCTTCTTGCCGCATCTAGGGTATTCCATGTTGAGACCAATCCTCTGGTTGAGGAGGTTGCGGCATGTCTGCCAGGTGCGAACTGTGGTGGATGTGGATATGCGGGTTGTTCTGCTTTTGCAGAGAAAGTAGTTGAGGAAGGCGCACCAATCGATGGTTGTCCTGTAGGTGGTTTTGAGACTGCAAAGGCAATTGGCGGCATTCTGGGTCAGGATATATCCGAATCAGAGAAGGAAATTCCTTTTGTTATCTGCAACGGTGGCAGTGCAAACTGTGTGACTTTGTTTGATTACGAAGGTATTGAGGACTGTAGGGCAGTCTTAGCACTCTCCGATGGAGTGAAAGCCTGCAAATATGGCTGCATGGGACGTGGTACCTGTGTTCGAGCATGTCCTTTTAATGCAATTAAAATCGGAGAGAACATGCTTCCAGAGGTGAACCCCAATCTGTGTAAAAGCTGTGGTATCTGTATAGAAGCTTGTCCTACACATGTACTCACATTTGCGACATTGTCCGAAAAGGTGCATGTGCGTTGCAATTCGAACGATAAGGGTAAAGATGTCAAGGCAGCATGTACTGTAGGGTGCATTGGCTGTAAGATATGCGAGAAAAACTGCCCCGAGGAAGCTATAAAAGTTACCAAGATGCTGGCAGTAATCGATCAGGAGAAGTGCACAGCTTGCGGCATATGTGTGGAAAAATGTCCACAGAACTCGATTGAACTAAGATGAAGATTGTGTTTTACACAATCTCATTTTTAT